>NZ_JBSFJC010000031.1:0-74776 GCF_053597855.1 Kitasatospora sp. NPDC001225 | reverse complement strand
CGCCGCCCCACCCGCATCCACACACTCTGCACCCAACACGGCATCGCAACAACGGCCTGAGCCTGACCTAGATCGAATACTTCGCCAGCAGAGTCACCGGGCCGACTTCCTGCGCAGAGAGCAACCTCTCGGCCCGCGCCCCAGGCATCCTGGGACACGGGCCGTCGCGGCAGCAGCAGCGCACGCACGGCAGAGGCTGTACCGGACTTGCTCCAGCCATCCGTCACACAGCGCCGGGAAGGTAGACATGGAACAGCTCAACTGGCAGAAGTCGAGCTTCAGCGGCACCACCACCAACTGCCTTGAGATCGCCTCCGACAGTGAGCTGATCTACCTCCGCGAGTCCGATGACCCCACCACCATCGTCACCACCACGCCCACCAAGCTCGCAGCCTGGCTCCACAGCACCAAGGCCGGCAAATTCGACCACTTCACCACCAATCCCTGAAGCGGGTCCTGCTCGGCGGCCTCTTACTCCCCGCAAGAGGCCGCCGAGAGCCACGGTTCCTCGGCGCCAGCCGGGCGCGGATGGACGCTGGTCGAGCAAGATTCTTATTCCGGATCAGGAATATGCCCGATGCTGCGTGGACATGCGCCATCGGCGGCCCTAGCGTCGCTGATGGGTCGGGAGGGACTCGACCCAGAGGGGTCACCATGGCTGAGAACCCGCAACTGACGCGCCTCACCGGAGTGTTCAACGGGCCGAACTGTGACGATGACGACTGCCCCAACGTCTACGCCACCGATCGAGAGACCTTCGTGTTCCAAGGCGACCACTTCACGGCCCTGAAGGTGCCCGCCGGGGAGTCCGCCGTCGAGATCCCTCGGCACGTCCTGGAGGAGGCCGTCCGTGCTCTTGGATGGTGACCAGTGGCGCGCCCACTTCGACGGCTACCAGCACGATGCCTTCCGGTTCGAGGCCCAGCCCGCCTACACCATGCCCAAGGAGGCCGAAAACCTCGCGCGTTTCCTGCGCGGGGAGCCGAAGCCGACCGAGCACAACGCGGCGTGGCACCGGCGGGTGCACGGCTTCGTCTCCTCCGGGCGGACGATCGGCCGCGTCCGGGTGGTGCGCCAGCCCCTCACGGACTACCAGCGGTACCAGTTCGCCTGGGGCATCCCCGGCAACATCGGCGCGGGGGAGGACATCCGGGTCCTGGACGTCACCGAGCGGGATCTCGGGATCCCCGACCAGGACTGGTGGTTGTTCGACGGTTCCTCGGCGGTCCACCTGAACTTCCGACCTGACGGCACCCAGATCAACCGTGAACTGGTCACCGGCGATATGCGCCAGTACCAGGAGTGGAAAGAGCTCGCCCTGGCTCACTCTGTTCCTTTTCCCGAGTACCTGAAAAGGACCGCGTGACGCTCGACCCGGATCAGCTCGGCCGATCGAAGACGCATCTGGCCGAGACGCTCAGAAGGCTCCGCCTGGAAGCCGGTCTCACAGGAGACCGGCTTTCGGTGCGTTGCGGCATATCCCAAAGCAAGATCAGCAAGATCGAGACCGGAAGAGTCACACCAAGCCTCGTTGACGTCGAACGGATTCTGAGAGCGCTCGGAGCGCCGGCCGAGCTGGTCCAGGAGATCTCATCGCTGACTCGGTTGGCGAACACCGAGTGGCAGGACAAGCGGGCTTCATGGAGACGGGGAATCGAGAAGCGCCAGGCGGAGCTGGCGTCGTTGGAGGCGGATGCGACCGAGCTGCGGTACTTCCTGCCCGCCATGATCACGGGGCTCCTCGCCACACCCGACTACATCCGGGCCAGCCTGAGCCACTCCCCCGGTGACAAGACGCTCGTCATGGGCCGGAAGCTGGAGCGCCAGTCGGTGCTCTACGACACCTCGAAGTCATTCACGTTCCTGCTCACGGAGCAGGCGGTGACGTGGGGCCTGGTTCCTCCTCAGGCGATGGCCATACAGATCGACCGCCTCGCATCACTGAGCCATTTGCCGACGGTGCGAATCGGCGTGATCCCACACGGGGCGCTTCTCACTCGCGGCCCGATGAACACGTTCACGCTGTATGACGACCGCCTCGCCACCGCGGAGTCCTTCACCGGCCGTATCGTCTTTCGGGATCCCCGGGACATCCGGCACTACCGTGAGATCTTCGCCATGTTCGAAGAGTCTGCCCTCTACGACGACGAGGCAAGGGCTCAGCTCGGCGAGTGGTCGACGGCATATCGCCGGTGATCTTTATTCGCTGACGGGAATGCCGTTGTCGCGCCTCTCCCTCACGTCTAGCTTGATGTTCGCGCTACACCGCCCCTGCGTAGCGGAAGGACGGATCGATGAACGACTGGGATTTCGTGAAGAACAGGACCGCCGCTGATGGGGCGGTCTGGAGATCGTCCGACGGATTGTTCTACAAGCGGACTGGAGGCGAGGAACTGCGGGCGGAGACCGAGTTCCAGCGGCTGGCCGCCCATCTCGGCTACCCCGTCCCGGAGATCGTCGGCAGTGGGTCCGAAGACGGAGGCTACTTCGTCGTCGAGCGGGCCATCGGCGAGGCCTCCCTACACGAACAGGCACTGGCACACGCCAACCGGGACGGGCAAGTCGGCGACGACGTCATCAACACTGCGGCTGCCGTCGCCTCGAAGCTCCTCCAGGCCCAGGCACGGCATCCGCTGCCCGCGACGCCATGGTTCGAGAAGGCTGCCTTCGCGACCGAAGTCTTCACGGAGAACCCGGACTTCGACACCCCGCGAATCCATGACGCGGTCGACCGCGCCCTCGACCGGCTGGCCCGACTTCCCGTGGTGCACGGGCACTTGGACTACGGCCTGCCCAACATCCTCCCCGCCGGTGTCATCGACTGGCAGCACCACGGCCCGGTCCCGCTCGGCTACGACGTCTACCCCGCGCTCGACATCGTGGCCTTCAAGGGCGGCGGCAAGGGTTACTCGATCACCGCGGAACAGCGCGCCGCCTACATCTCCGCACTCGACGGGACCACCGCGTCCCTGATCGGCCGGCGGGTGAGCGAGCACCTGGGCGACTTCCTGCTCGTCAAGTGCTTCTTCTTCCTCGCGCTCATGCGACCCGCCGACCCCACGCGGCACGACAAGCACACCAAGTGGCAGTACCGCCGCGCCCTGTTCACGATGGGACTCGATCAGTATGAGTCGTCCGGCACGATCGACACCGGCACCTTCCCCACCTTCGAACGGTTCACCGCCGAACACCGGTAGTCCGTTGCCCTCCGTCCGTGACCGCGACTACCTGATGGACCACCACGGGGTCGTCTTCAAGGTCATCGGCGACAGCCACCCGGGCAGCCACTACCTCGGTTACGTCAAGTACCACCCCGACGAGAAGGGCGACCGCCGGCTCCTCGGCCGGACCTACCGGCAGAACAGCGTGGTGTCGAAGTCCTTCGGCATCCTGGCCGGCCGGCCCGAGTGCTACGTCTACTCCGACACCCTCGGCTGCGTCATCACCGGCATCCCCCGCGAGGACGTGGCCGTCCACTACCCCTGCCGCCAAGCCCTCGCCGCCATCCACGAGGCGCCCGGCGCGGTCGCCGACAATCCGGCGGGCAAGGACCTCCTGGCGATCACCGAGTGGATCACCTCGACCGACGCCCGGGGTCTGCTCGGCGTCACGGGCTCCTTCCTCGTCGGCTGCTTCAACGAACGCTCGGACATCGACCTCGTCTGCTACGGACCGGAGGGCTACCAGGCCGCCCAGGAACTGTTCCAGCGGACCGACCTGATCCGGCCGTACGACGGAGAGGACCTGACCAGGCTGTACCTCCGCCGGGCCAAGTACCTGGAGGGCAGTTCCTTCGACACGCTCATCAGGCAGGAACGCCGCAAGCTCCAAGGGCTCACCGCGGGGACCGGCGCGCACGTCAACTGCGAGCCCCTCCGCTCCGACCACGACCGGACCTTCGCCCGCTTGTCCTCCAAGGAGATCGGCGAGATCTCCCTCCTCGCGAAGATCACCGACCACACCGAGGGCCTCACCACCCCGGCCGTCTACGGGATCAAGGTCAGGACCATCCTCAGCTCGACCATCGACGAGCCCGACTCCTTCGCCCGCCGGATCACCCACATGCGCTCGTACCTCGGCGCCTACACCGGTGCCTTCCGGTCCGGCGACACCGTGCACCTGTCCGGCAAGCTCGTCCACACCCAGGACGGCGATCACAGCGGCTTCGGCATCGAACTCACCCCCTGGACCGTCAACGGCTCCTACGTCGCCAACCTCGCCGGATAGGACCCGCACCGTGACTCTGCTCGTCATCCGGCACGCCGAGTCCGTCGAGAACGCCGACAAGTACCGCGGCTTCTACCAGGACCCCCGCCCGTACAGCGGAGCCGCCGCACACACCATCTCCCGCACCGTCGTCGGCCTGACCCCGCGCGGCTTCCGCCAGGCCCAGTGGCTGGCCGGCGTCCTACCGCAGATCGCCGGCCCGGAACCGCACGTCTACACCTCGACCTACCGCAGGGCGGTCGACACCGCCGCGATCGCCCTGCCCGGCCTCCCCGACGGGTGGCCTCGGCAGACCGCGCTCCTGGACGAACAGCACTACGGCGACGCCACCTACATGACCAAGCGCGAGCTCTACGACAGCTATCCCGAACTCGCCGAGGACCGCCGCCTGCGCAAACACGTCTGGACCGCGCCGGGCGGAGGGGAGTCGCTCGCCGCGGGTGTACTCGACCGCGCCGCCGAGTTCGCCGCCCTCGCCCAGGCCGATCTTCAGGAACCACGCACCGTCATCGCCTTCACCCACCAGACCACCGTGGTGGCGCTCCGTTCCCTGCTCGAAGCCCGCACGCTGCCCGAGATCCTCGCCGAGGAGCGAAAGGGCAAGCTGCCCAACGCCGCGATCCTCCACTACGCACTACGGGGCGGCCGGTTCACCCGGACGGGCACCACCACCCCGCCGATCTAGGAGGCACCTGTGCGGCACCTGTTCCTCAACGGGCCCGTCCAGAACGGCCCTTTCACCTTCGACACCCGCCCCGGCAAGGCCGTGGGCATCCACCTGGCCGCCGCCCTCAACGCCATCCTCGGCTCGCCGCCCGCGCCCCACCTGTGGAACACCGTCACCCTCGCCGGAGACCTCCGGCACCGCGAAGCCGCCGGGCCGAGGATCCCCCGTCAGCGGTTCGAAGCCGACCTGATCGAGGCCAAGTACAGCCACGGTCGATCCCCGTCCGGCGGGATCACGACCGATGCCGACGCCGAAGTCGCCGCCCTCGCACTGGAGATGATCGAGACGAACCTTCGCGCGGGCACCCTGACCATCAGCCCCGAGACCGTCCCCGTCTGCCGCACCTGCGGACACATGACCGGCAGCGGCAGCCACCCCTGCAAGGCCTGCGGCGGCACCGACACCCTGAACCGCACCGGTCTCCAGCTCGTCGCCGAACCCGCCAAGGACCGCCCCGTCCTCGACCGCTCGGACATCCACGCCAACCACCGCCAGCAGCCCAGGCACCTCCTGCACACCGCCGCCAACCTCCCGGAGCGGCTGGTCCTCTCCCGAACCCGCGACCACGGCATCGACCTCTCGCCCCTCGGCCTCGACGGCCTGGTCCTCGACCCACGGGTCGGCGTCCACACCACCGTCCTCGCCGCAGCCCGAAGGCACCGGGCAGAGGTTGCCGTCATGACCATCACTCAGAATGCCGCCAACCACATCGCCGCCCACGGCCGGCACTTCCGCCAACACGACGGCACCCGCCTCCGGTACACCCTCCACGGCCACCTCCCGTACGACCACATGGCGAGTCTCCAACCGCTGTACGAGGCGTACCGATCCACGCGAGCGCTCAGGGCGGGCTTCGAATCGTGGTTCCTGCCGCTCTTCTCCCTCCGGGCCAGGACCGTGACCCGGCCGGACCAGCTCCCGGCGCTCTTCAAGCACTACATGCGCGCGCACCTGGCCCAACCCGTGGACGTCGATGAGGAGATCATCGAAGCCGTACGGCGCTCGGTGGAGACCGGTGACACGGAATGGATCACTCGCAGGCCTGCACTGGCCAACGCGATGGCTGTCGGCGCAGGGCACTACGAGTAGAACGCGGGCTTCCGCAGCGGAGGGGTGGGCGTGGGGGCGGGGGGGTGGGAAACGGCCGGATCACTTGTCAGCGGTGGGAACAAGGAGCGGGTTTCAGGGGCGGCAGGTCGAGTTGGCGTGCGCGACCGCCACGGAAGCCGCCGATCTCGCGGCAGTGATCGAGTCCCCCCGAGTGGTCGCCCACCTCCAGGAGTTCCGCCACCTGCTCAGGCCCTACCGGGCCAATGCCTCAGTAGCGACGTTGGCCGACCGGATCACCAGTGCGGCCGGCTGATCAAAGGCCAGCCTCGTCCAGCAGCAGGTGGAGCACGCCCACGAGCGTGCCACTGCTGACGATCTCGCGACGGTTGATCATGCCGCGCAGATCGGACAGGGGAATCCACTCGATCCGGTCGGACTCGTTGCGCTCGGTCGGCGGTCCCACGTACTCCGCGGCGGCGGCCCGGAAGACGAAGTGCTCCGAGTCGGTGATCCCGTTCGCCGGCTGCGCGTAGATCAGCGGCTTCACGTCCGAGACCTTCCAGCCGGTCTCCTCCAGTGCTTCACGGGCCGCAGCCTCCGCCGGAGTCTCATCCGGCTCGACCAGGCCCATCGGGAGTTCCCAGGCCCAGGTTTCGGTGATGAAGCGGTGCCGCCACATCATGAGGACCTGCTTCTCGCTGTTCACGATGGCGGCCACGGCCAGGTGCCGCAGCTTGACCACGTGGTACTCCCAGCGGCGCCCGTCAGGCTGCTCGACGTCGGCCAACCACAGGTTCACCCAAGGGTTCTCGTAGATCGGACGTTCCCCGTGGATCTTCCACTGCATCGCTGCGACCCCTCTCGACGGACCATCAGCATGTCAGACGCCGCAGGCTGGGCAAGCGGCTTCCAACCCGTTTGCGTCACACTGACGAATAGGGGCACCTTGCTCGCAGCCGTGGGGCCCAGGAGCCGCCAAACCGATCGGGAGGACAGCGTGCGTAGGAAGTCGGCGGGGCCGACTTCCTACGCACGCAATGAGGTTGGAGCCGCGTCGCCGCTTCGACGGAGCCGAAGCGGCCAAGGGGGCGGGGTGGGGCGGAGGGGTGGGTGTGGGGGCGGGGGGTGGGAAACGGCGGGGTCTCTTGTCAGCGGTGGGAACAAGGAGCGGGTTTCAGAGGCGCCCGCGCCGCAGGACGGCCTCGGCCAGGTCGACGGCCTCCCGCACCGGCACCAGCCGGCAGTCGGCGGTGCCGATGCGGGCCGTGGTGACGCCGCGGGCGGTGCGCAGGACCTCGGCGCCGAGGCGGCCGAAGTGGAGGTCGTCCAGGTCGGGGGCCCGGAAGGTGGTCCAGCCGTCCACGCCGACGCAGCGGTACTCGCGGACGGTCACGTCGGGCATGCGCAGGTCGGCGAGGTGGAAGGCGGTGAAGCGGTCCATCGGGACGCCGAGCATCAGCACCCGGGCGTCCAGGTCGTAGAGCCGTCCGAGCGGCGACTCCGGGCCGAGGTGGGAGGTGAGCGGGTGGTGGGCGGTGACCTCGTGGGCGAGTCGGCCCACGGCGGCCCAGGAGGTCTGCGGGTGCCGGCTGCGCAGGGCGCCCGGCCAGGAGCGGACGGCTTCCGACAGCGCCCCCATGGAGGGCGAGGCCGGGGTGGTGGCCGGGTCGAAGCGGGGCATCCGGGCCTGGTAGTCGGCCACCTCCGCCGGGGAGAGACCGGCGGTGGCGGACTGGTGGATGCGGGAGGTGGCGGAGTTCTCGGGCGTGGCGGTGTAGGCGACGAGGGTGCCGTCGGGGCCCAGGGCGTCGAGCAGGGCCTCGACCACCCCGGCCGCTCCGCCGGGCACCGGTCCGAGGGAGCGCAGCGATGCCTGGACGTGCAGCACCGTGCCGGGACGGACCCCGAGGTCGGCGAGGTCGCGGACGAGGGGGTGGACGGGGGAGGCGACGGCGACGCCGCCGCCGGCGCGGGGTTCGGTGAGGATGGCGTCTCCCGGGGGGTGAGGGCCCCGGGCGGGGGAGGTCCCGGGGCGGCGCGGGTGGGAGGTCAGACCCCGGCCCGTTCCCGCCGTACCCGGTCGGCCGCCTGCTCGGCGGCGGCGGGCAGCGACAGGTCGAGCCAGGGTGCCACGGTGGCACGCATGCCGTCGGCGAAGCGCAAGCCGGTCCCGGTCAGGGCTCCGGAGGTCGCCAGCCGCTCCACGGCCTCGGCGGTGTACCGCCGCCAGAGCGCGAACTGCTCCCGCGCCCGGTCGGCGGCCGTGCCCGGCAGTCCGTCGTACGCGAGGGTGCGGGTGCCCCAGTACTCGGTGACGGCCAGGTGGGCGTACGTGCCCTGGAGCAGCCCTTCGAGCGGCCGGGGGTCGGGCCGCCAGGGGGCGAAGTACAGGGTGGGGTCGGCGCGGTCGTACAGGTCGGTCAGGTCCAGTACCGCGCCGAGTTTGACGTGCTGGAACTCGTGCGCGAGCAGCAGGGCGAGGGTCGGCGCGGTGGCGGGCCGGGCGATGCCGACGGCGCCGTACGCCTGCCGGGCCGCCGAGCTGACGTCCCGGCCGGTCGGGCCCGGCCGCAACGGGGTGACCGTCGTCAGGCCGGCCCGGATGCCTTCCGCGTACCCGGGCAGGTCGCGCCCGAGCAGCTCCCAGGCTTCGCGCAACGCGCCCGTCCAGTCGAGCAGTTCGCTCTCGGAGAGGTGGGCCGCGACGGGGTGGTCGTGGCAGTCGCGCAGCGGGTCGGCGTCCTCCAGGGCGACCGTCCAGCCGCCGGCCAGCCGGACCCACCGCAGCGGTTCGTCCAGTTCGGTGCGCACCGTGCCGTCGGACGCCCGGACCGCGAGGCCGCCCGCCCGCCCGGTGACCACGGCCTCGCCGTCGGGTACGGCGATCCGGCCGAGCGTCGGCAGGTGCAGCCAGCCGCCGCGTACGGGCACGGCCACCGCGTCGCCCCGGCCGGCCCGCACGGCGGCCGCCGCGGCGAGCGCGGCCAGCGGGCCGAGTCCGGCCTGGAGGTCCCCGGCGAGGCGGCGGGCCGCCCAGGCGCGGGCGTACGGGTGGGCGAGGACGGCGTCCACGGCGGCGGGGGCCGCCGTGTCGAGCTCGGCCAGCAGGGTCCACGCTTCGGCCCGCCCCTGTCCGGAGGCGTCCCAGGCGGCGGCCAGCATCGCCCGGGTGAGGGCGAGTTGGGAGCGGCCGAGCGCGGCGACGGTCTCCGCGCTCCCGTATCCGCGCGCTAGTTCGTCGAGTTGCGACGGGGCGAGCGCGCCGGGCAGCAGCGGTTCGGCCTCCGGCGATGGCCCACCGGGCCCACCGGGCACACCGGGCGCCCCGGCCGGCTGCGCGGGCACACCGTCGCCGGAACTCCCGCTCCCCGCAATGCCCTTGATGAACGTCATGAGATCACCGCAGTAGACGGAGGGATGGTCGAAGCTGCCTCCCCCATCGTCGCTCCGATAGCGGTGGGCGTACAGCCCGCCACCGCAGGAGCGGACCACGGAGCAGGCGCGGCAGGCCTCGCTCAGTCCGGCCAGGCCGGACTGCCGGGCGGCGATGCCGGGGTGGCGGGCGAGGTCGTCGAGGCTGTGCGCGAAAACGTTCATCCCGGTGGCGGGCGCGCCGTCGTACGCGGTCTTCAGACTGTCGGCCTGCTCGAAGGTCCCGTCCGTCTCCAGGACGGCCAGGTCGGAGGGCTCCAGTCCGAGCGACTCGGTGAGGCTGGAGAACCCCCTCAGGGTCCGGTGCACGGACTCGAAGGTCCGTACGGCGAACGGCCGCCCGTCCGCGTCCCACAGCTTGTGGACGGTCAGCAGCCAGTCGGCGTACGGGGTGGCACCCAGCTCGGCGGGGCGCCCGGGCGGCTCGTCCCAGGTGGCGTGCGGGAGCAGGAAGTCCACGGCGGGCGGCCGGAGTTCGGCCAGCGCCCGGTACACGGCCACCGGGTCGTTCCGGACGTCCATCGTGCACAGCAGTCCGGCGAACAGGTGCCGGTACCCGGGTTCGTTCAGCAGCGCGACGGCCCGCAGCACCTGCGGGTGGCTGCTGCGTCCGTCGGCGAACCGCCGGTGGCGGTCGTTGGCGGCCTTGTCGCCGTCCAGCGAGATGCCGACCTTGATCTCCTGCTCCGCGAACAGCGCGCAGAAGTCCCGGTTCAGCAGCACACCGTTGGTGTGGATGCGCAGGTCGAGGGCGCAGCCGGGCGGGAGTGCCGCCCGGAGCGCCTCGGCAGCGCGGCGCAAGCGGTCCGGGCCGGCGAGCAGGGGTTCTCCCCCGTGCAGGACGACCCGGACGGCGGGCAGCCGGTGGGCGGCCGCGTGCTCGCCGATGCGCTCGGCGGCCTTGGCCAGGATCCCGTCCGCGATGACCTTCGGCCGGGACCGCCAGCTGCTGTCCGCGTGTTCGTAGACGTAGCAGTGGTCGCAGGCCAGATCGCACCTGCTGTGCATCTTGACCACGAACTGTGTCAACGGCAGCGGAATCGACGTCGTCATGGAACTGTCCGGTTCGCTTCGATCGGCTCGGTCTGCTCGGCCTGGGCTCCGCCGGGAGTTCCGGGCCGGGTCAGATCGAGGAGTTGAAGGCTGCGACCGGCACGAGGCCGGAGTCCGCGCCGGGGAGCGCGCGCTGGAGCCGGGAGGCGAGCTCTTCCGCGCCGAGTGCGGCGAGGTCGGCGAGCGAGGGGCGTTCCGGCGTCTCCTGAGGGTCAGTGAGCTTGCCGGCCGGCCTGGTGCTGGTTACCGGAGTCATATTCGTTTCCTTAGGCGCGGTTAGGACCTGCCGAGGGTGGGTAAGCCCACCCGGTTGCGACCAATGTAGTGCCCGCGAAGACTCCGCGCGGCACCTTGCGGACTCACGTTGGGCTCCCCGGGCTGCCGACGTCGTACGACAGCGCTTTGGGCCCCCAGAATTCACCCGTTCAGCGGTCGCGCACTTCGCCGTGGCGCGCGCCGAAGCGCGTCGCCGTGGCCCGTGCCCGAACAACCACACGGACCAGCCCCTGGTCACACCCCGGGAGTGCCCCGGGAAGCACCGGAACAATCGCCCCGCCGGGCCAAGCATCCGGCAAGCCGGATTCATTCCCCCGGCCCGCCGAGCGCCCGGACGGCCCGCACCAGCTCCCCGGTGAACTCCAGCCCCGCCGCCGTCAGTTCGCCGCAGCTCAGGAGCGTCTCCCCGGCGCTCAGGGTGTGTGTCCGCCAGCGGACGGACTCCCCCCGCGCACGTGCGACGTCGCCCGCCCCCGCAGCCGCCTCCGCCCGCCAGAAGTCCGCCACCCCCAGGTGCGCGTACGCCCCCTGGAGCAGCGCCCCGGCCGGGCGCGGGTCGGGCCGCCAGGGGGCGTGGTAGGCGGCCGGGCCGTTGGGGCGGTGCAGCGGCACCAGGTCCAGCAGGGCACCGAGTTGGACGTGCAGGAACTCGTGCACCAGGGCCAGCGCCAGCAGCACCGGATCGTCCGGCAGCGAGGCCGCCACCGCGCCGTACGCCCGCCGGGCGGCGGCGCTGACCGCCTCCCCGCCGGGGGCGGGCCGCAGCGGCACGACGGTGGCCACGCAGGCCGCGACGGCCCGTGCGTGGGGGCGGTGGCGGCGCACCAGGATCTCCCAGGCCTCGGCCAACCGCCGCTCCCAGAGAGCGAGTTCCGTACCGCTCAGCGGACCGGCCGGCGGGCGCCCGTAGTCCACCCGGCGCGGACCGGCGTGGTCGAGCGACGGCGCCCAGTGCAGCCCGTCGCACTCCAGCGCGAGGGCCGGGCCCGGGGCCGGGCGGAGGAACTCGCCCAGCCCGCCGAGCGGGACGTCCTCCCCCGCCGCCGCGCCGCGCAGGCAGTCGGCCGCCCAGGCGTCCAACTCGGGCCGCAGCAGCACCTCTTCCCAGCGCGCCCGGTCGCTCCGCTGCAGCGCCCGCACCCGGGCGTACGCCTCCCGGTAGCCGTCGTGCCCCGGCACCGCCCGGCGCAGCGCCAGCAGCAGCAGCGCCCGCTTGCTCAACTGCCCGGCGCGCAGCAGTCGGACGGCCTCCGGCCCGCCGCGCGCGCCCGCGACCGCCCGGAACGTCGCCCGGTCCACCCCGTGCCGGGGCAGCCCGTCCGCCCCGCGCGCGACCGGCACCCCGGCCGCCACCACCTCGTCCGTCCCCGCCACCGTTCCTCCTCGTGCGTACGGCCTCCGGCCCGGTCGGCCGGCCCATCGCCCAACCCGCCGCGCCCGCGCGCGGTCTCCCCGCGCCGGGGCGGATCAGCCGGACGGCGGCCGGGCATGACCCGGACGGGTGAGCCGAGGGGCCCCTCGACGCTCCCGACCCACCGACCCGACCGCCGCCTGCCCGGGCGCCCCCGCCAGCTCCGCCACCCCCGCCCGCAGCCGCCCCGCCATGTGCCGGATCAGCCGGTCCAGGTCCGCGCAGTACACCGACGGCTGCCCGAAGCCGCCCGCCGCGTACCGGTGGGCGTACAGCCCCCCGCCGCAGACCCGGGCCAGCGGGCAGCCGGCGCAGACCGGCCCGAGGCCCGCGAGGCCGCGCTGGCGGGCCCGGAAGGCCGGGTGCGCGCCCGCCCGGGCGAAGCCGTGCCGCCACACGTCCAGACCGGTCCCCGGGGCGCCGTCGTAGGCCACCTTGAGGCTGTCCGCCTGCTCGATCGCCCCGTCCGTCTCGACCACCACCAGGTCGACGGGCGCCAGCCCGACCGCCTCGCTGGCGGCCCGCCCGCCGAGCAGCAGCACCGCCAGCTCCTCGAACAGCCGCACCCCGGTCTCCCGGCGCGGCGCGCCGTACCAGCGGTCGAAGGCGGCGATCAGCCACTCCCCGTACGGCGCGGGCTCCGTGCCCGTCGGCGGCGCGTGCGGCACCGTCCGGGGCGGGGCGCCCGGCGGCGGCTCCCGCCAGGTCCCGTGCGGCAGCAGCAGGTCGAGCCGGGGCGGCGCGAACTCCAGCAGCGCCTCGTAGGTGGCGACCGGGTCGGAGGCCAGGTCGACGACGCACAGCAGGCCGGCGAACAGCTCCCGGTGCCGGTCCGAGCCGAGCAGCCGCACCGCCTCGGCGGTGCGCGCCCAGCTGCCCGCGCCGGAGGGCAGCCGGCGGTGCCGGTCGTGGCCGGCCGGGGTGCCGTCCAGCGAGACCCCGACGGCGACCCGGTGGCGGTGCAGCACGTCGAGCAGTGCCGGTTCGTCCAGCAGCCGCAGCCCGTTGGTCTGGACGGTGAACCGCACCCGGGGCCGGACGGCCGCCAACTCGCCGAGCAGCGCGTCCAGATGGGCCGCGCCGACGAGCAGCGGCTCGCCGCCGTGCAGCACCACGGACACCTCGTCCAGCCCGTGCTCGGCCGCGTGCTCGTCGATCCGCCGGGCGGTGCGGCGGACGGTCGCGAGCTCCATCCGCCGCGGCCGCCCGCGCCAGCTCTGGTCCGCGCCCTCGTACACGTAGCAGTAGTCGCAGGCCAGGTTGCACCGACTGTGGATCTTCAGCAGGAACTGCCGGAACGGCACCATGCCCGTGAGCCTAGGCCACCGGCCCCGGAGCGCGGACCACCGCACCTGACGGTCCGTCACACGTGCGGCGGCTCCACGTCGGAGTCCAGCCGCGTGCCGGCCCGCACCGCGATCGTCGTCGGGTGCTCCTCCCCCAGGGTGACCCGGGCCCGCCGGATGCAGTCCGACCGCAGCTCCGCGGCCCGCTCGGCGTACCCGAGGGCGGCCAGCGACAGCGCGAGGTTGGAGTTGATGCCGATGGAGTCGTAGTGGTCCTGGCCGAGGGCGGCGGTCATCAACGGCTCGGCCTCCAGCTCCAGTTCGAGCGCGGCCTGGAGCTCCCCGGCCAGCGACAGGTCGTTGGCGTGGTTCATCATCGCGATCGGGATGTAGAGGTGGTGGGCGCCGAGGACGCGGCGGAACTGCGCCAGCGTACGGCCGGAGAGCTCGCGCGCCTCCGCCGCGCGCCCCGCCAGCCGCAGGTACACCGAGAGGTTGTTGGCGCCGGCCAGCGTCACCGGGTGGTCCTCGCCCAGGTAGTCGCGGTACCGCAGCAGCGCCCGCTCGGCCAGCGGGATCGCCCGGCCGGTGTCGCCGAGCGCGTTGAGGTCGCTGGCCAGGTTGGTGGCGGCGGCCAGGGTGTCGGGGTGCTCGGCGCCGTTGATGTCCAGGTAGCGCTGGTAGATGTCCTCGTCGATCTCCAGGGCCTCGTGGTACCGGCCGGCCCGGCGCAGCGCCACGGCGAGGTTCTTGCGGGCGCGCAGGGTGTCGGTGTGGCCGTCGCCGATGGTCTGCTGGTAGATCCGGACGGTCTCCTCCAGCAGGTCCAGGGCCTCCCGCAGCCGCCCGGTCTCGCGCAGGTCGCGGGCGTAGTTGGAGGCGGAGGAGAGCGCGTAGAGGCTGTGCGCGCCGAGCGCGTCGCGCTGCTGGAGGTAGTTGCTGCGGTGCCGTTCCAGGGCGGCCCGGCGGTCGCCGGCCAGGTAGTCGGAGACGGCGAGGTTGTTGGTGATCATCAGGGTGCGCGGGTGGTCCGGGCCGAGGGTGCGCCGGGCGGCGTCCAGGGTGCGGCGGTCGAGCGCCCGGGCCTCGTCGTAGCGGCCGAGGAAGCGCAGGTCGGCGCCGAGGCTGTTGGCGACGGCGAGGGTGTGGGAGTGCTCCGGGCCCAGGGTCGCGGTGAAGCGGTCCAGGATGTCCCGGTCCATCTCGTACGCCTCCTGGAGGGCGCCCTGGGAGCGGCGGATGTTGCTCAGCTGGGTGCGCAGCATGAGCGTCTGGGCGTCGTTGTCGACGTCGAAGTCGGGCCCGCCGTAGCCGTCCTGGCGCCAGTGCTCCAGGGTGCGCTCGGCCAGTTCCCGGCCGGACTCGTGCAGGCTGCGCTTCCACTGGTAGCGGACCGAGTCGATGATCCACTGCCGGACGTCCTCGTCGGCGCTGTCGAGCGCCCCGGACGGCCAGAGGTGGGGCAGGAGTTCGGCGTACTCGGCCCAGTTCGCGGGCACGTCCGGGTCGCCGGGGTTGGCGGTGGCGAGCGCGGCGTGGACGACGCCGCGCAGTTCGGCCCGCCGGTCCTCCTCGACCTGGTCCCGCAGCACGGCCTGGACGAGCCGGTGCACGGTGATGGTCTCGCTGCCCTGGTCGGTGCGGGCGAGCCCGAACCGGTTGATGGCGCGCAGGAACTCGCCGATCGCGAGCTTGTCGCGGGGCGCGCGCGGGGGCAGCCGCAAGGCGCGGGTGACGGCCCGGCTGTAGAGCAGCCGCATCGGGATGGCGTCCGGGCCGAAGAAGGCGCAGATCTCCAGGATCTGGGCGGCCGGGGCGTTCATCCGGCGCAGTTCCTCGACCGAGATGCGCCAGGTCGCCGCGGCCGAGTGCGGGTAGTCGGCGGCGCGCAGCCGGGTGCGTTCCAGCATCTCGGTGAGCTCTTCGTCGAGCAGTTCGAGGTAGGTGGCGATCGGCATCGACGTCTCCTGGAGCCAGACGGCGGCCTGGCCGACGGCGAGCGGGAGGTCGCCGAGGCGGTGCGCGACCTGGTCGGCGTCCTCGGAGGAGAGGCCGCCGTTGAAGCGGCGCAGCAGCCGGACGCTCTCCTCGCGGAGGAAGACGTCGACCTCCACCAGGCCGGCGTGCCGGGCCCAGCCCTGGTTGCGGGAGGTGATCAGCACGTGCCCGCCGGAGGAGCCGGCCGGCTGCCAGGGGGCGAGCTCCTCGGGGGTTCCGGCGTTGTCGAAGACGAGCAGCCAGCGGCGGTACGGCTGGCCGCGGCGCAGCGCGTCGAGCACGGTGGCGGCGGTGTGGGCGACGTCGTCGCTGGTGGGCACGCCGAGCCGGGGCGCGAGTTCGGCGAGCTTCTGCGGGATGTTGGCGGGCTCCTCGGCGGGCACCCACCAGACCACGTCGTAGGCGGCCTTGAAGCGGTGCGCGTACTCGGCGGCGATCTGGGACTTGCCGGCGCCGCCGAAGCCGTAGAGCACCTGGCTGAGCACGGCGGCGGGCCCGCCGGTGAAGCGGTTGCGGAGCAGTTCCAGGAGCTTGCCGCGGCCGATGAAGGCGGCGTTGCGCGAGGGCGCGTCCTGGACCTGCGGGGCGGTGCCGGGGAACCGCGCCGGGGCGGCGAACTCCCCGCTGTCGGTGTCGGACTGGCGGCTGCTGCCGGGCGGCGGGCCGAGTTCGGCGTAGAGCTGGGACTCGGCGCCGACCGCGGAGGAGCGGACCAGGTCGGGCGCGGGCTGCCCGGCGAACGGGCGGGGCACCGGCTCGTCCGAGTCCTGGAGCCGGAAGGCGACCAACGCCGGTGAGCCGGACGCCAGTTCGCGCCCCTGGAGGAGCTGCCAGACCTCGGCGGCCCGGGGCAGCGCGGTGTACTCGGGCGAGAGCAGCGCGAGCAGCCGGCCCTGGCCGTCGACCGGCCCGGCGACCTCGGGCGGCCGGGAGCCGGAGTACGGTTCGGCGGCGCTGTGCAGGGAGGTCTGATAGCCGAAGCGGGTGAGCGTCCCAGCGGCCCACTCGGCCCACATCCGGTCCTCGGGCGCGTAGCTGACGAACACCTGGCGCGGCACCGCGCGGGCGGAGCGCAGGTAGGCGCCGTACAGCCGGCGGCGGGCCTCGGCGGTGAGCGGGCGCAGGGTGCGGACCCGGCCGTCGGTGATCCAACCCGCCAGCCGTTCGAAGGCGTTGAGCAGGCTGCGGGCCTCCTGCGGCCGGTCGGCGACGGTGGCGGGCACCTCCTCGTAGGCGTAGAAGGGCTTGTACGGCACCTCGACGTCGGCCCAGTAGGCGGCCCGGCGGTCGCCGGCCAGCCAGCGGCCGAGGTAGGGGGCGAAGGCCTCGCGGGCGTAGTCGCGGCCGGCCTCCAGGCGCTCCTGCTCGGCGTCCTCGACCCGCATCGGCACCGGCAGGACCCGGATCGCCCGCTCCTCGGCCTCGGCGATGGCGCGGGCGGCGTCGACGCCGCCGCGGATGTTCTGGACGCTGAAGGTGAAGCAGTCCACCACGGTGTCGGGCATCAGGACGGTGCAGATGCCGGAGGTGTCGCTGACGCCGGTGCGACTGTCGATGAGCACGTAGTCGTAGCCGCGGGCCCAGCGTTCGCGCAGCTCGCGCAGGAACTCGCCGCCGCGGATGTCCCGGCCGTAGTAGAAGCTGCGCCAGTTGAAGCTGGTGACGGCCGCGCCGTAGGCGGCGTTCTGCCGGCCGGCGGGCAGGAAGTCGAGCCGGCCGCCGGGCGGCAGGTCGAGGGCGAGGCCGCAGACGTAGCCGTCCAGGCGCCCGGGCTCGTCCAGCCAGTCGGCCGGGGACTGCCCGACCGGCCCGGTGGCGGAGGGCAGCGCCTGCTTGACGTAGGAGCGCAGCAGGTCGATCAGGCCGTCGGTGGAGTGCAGTTCCGGGTCGACCAGCAGCGGGTGGTAGTACCGGTGGAGGCCGGGCGCCTCCAGGTCCCAGTCGACGACCAGGACGCGCAGGCCGCGGCTGGCGAGGATCCAGCCGACGTTGGCGAGCGCCATGGTGCGGCCGGTGCCGCCCTTGAAGGAGTAGAACGTGACGACCGATCCCGGTCCGCCGCGCTCCGGCTCCGCGCCGGGCTCAGTGGTCATCGTGCTTCTCCCCCCTCAGCGGGGCGGCGGTGTCCTTGCCCCGGCTCTGGTGCGGCAGGTCCGTGGAACCCGGGAGGCCCCGGTCGGTGCGTACGGGCCCCTGGCGGGGCCCCGGCGGTCCGGCCGGGATGGCCAGTCCGGGCATCGCCGGACCGGTGTCCGGACCGGTGTCCGGGCCGCCGCCCGGACCGAAGCCGAAGGCGCCGCCGCCATCGTCCCCCCAATCCAGGTTGTCGTCCATGAGCTTGTTCTGAGCGACCGTCACCATGATGGTGAGGTCGCTGTCGAAGCTCTCCCGGCTCACTTTGACCCGGAACAAGTGCTCCAGGTCGCTCCGGCGCAGCCAGTTGCGCCGGAAGACGTCGCGCACGCCCGCCCAGAGCGCGTCGCGCTCCGGCCCGTCGGCCGGGTCGTCGCTGCCGGCGGGCACCATCACGCCGGTGACCGGGTGGTTCTGCTCGTCGTACGCGCGCAGCGCGGAGCGGTAGCGCTCGCCGCCAGCCACCCACGGGTCCACCAGCAGGATGCTCACCTGGCTGTCCTCGCGGGCCTGGTCGAGCTTCTCGGCGAGCGCGGTGTCGACCTCCTCCAGCGTGGTGGTGTGCCCGGCGCCGGTGATCACCTGCTGGGCGCGGGCCGCCAGGGACGGCTGGACGGGCGGGTGGTACGGCGCCCAGTGCCACGGCTTGGCGCCGTACCAGCCGCCCGCGCGGGAGTCGCCCGCGGCCGCCTCCGGGGCCCGGCCGGCCGCGATGAACAGCCGCACCATCCCGGGGCTGGAGGCCACCGGCGGCGCCGCCGGGGGCGGGAAGTAGCCGCGCACGGCGCCGAGGTCGAACTCGGGCAGCACGCCGAGCCGGCGCGCGGCCGCGTCCCGGACCCGCTCCGCGACCACCCGGACGACCTGCTCGTACGCCCCGCTCTGCGCGGTGCGCAGCAGGGCCCGCAGGCCGTACCGGGCGTAGGCCTCGCCCATGTCCGGCTGGGCCCACTGGATCTTGTTCACCTCGTCGGCCAGGCCGCCCGGCTCGACGGGCTCCCAGAGCACCGGGACGAGCGCCGGGATGAGCTCCCCGGTGTCCTCGTGGTGGCGCCGGACCCGGCCGCGGAAGGCGGTCCACTCCTTGCCGCAGTAGAGGCTGGCGAAGTAGGCCGGGGAGTAGAGCGCGACCATGGTCCGGCTGCGGCCGAGCATCGTCGCCAGCTTCTCCGCCCAGTCGTCGCCCAGCCGCAGCCGCTCGGTGTCCCGGTAGGCCAGCTCCTCGATGCGCACGCCCGTGCCGACCAGCCGGCCGAGCTCGTCCCGCAGGTCGTTGAAGAACTGGTTGACGAAGGCGTCCTCGGCCTCGTAGTCCCGACGCGCGTAGCTGAAGAAGAAGTACGGCCGGTGCTGTTCGTGCTCCATCACCTGTTCCCCCCGTGCCCGACGGTCCGCGACGGCGCTGGTTTCATACCCCAGCATGTCGCGAACTCCACCGCCAGTGCAGGGGAGTTGGGGGATTCGGCGGCCGCGTGGGGTTTAGCCGGTGGCCAGGCGCACTCCCCCGACCGGGGGCGCTCCGGCGCTCGGGGGCGCGCCGACGGGGGCGCGGGCGCCCGTCGGGCCCGACACGCCGGAGGAGGGGCGCGGACGGCGAACGGAGGGCGCGGACGCCGAGCGGGGGCGCGGGCGCGCCGGGCGGCGCGCACCGGGCAGTGCGCGGCGCGCTACCGGTCGAGCGCCGACTGGAAGGCGGCGAGCGGCTCCGCGCCGGGGGTCAGGGCGTCCGCGACCACCCGGCGCAGCAGGTCGCCGAGGACGGTGTCGGGCAGGGCGTCGAGTTCGTCGAGCGGCAGGGCGGCGACGTCGACCAGGTCAGAGCCGAGTCCAGCGGCGGTTTCCGCACCGGTGACGCCCATCAGTCCCTCACTCGATCGTGTCGGCACAGCGGGCTGCCGGCCGCAAGTGCATCGACCCAGGTCCGCGACGGGCATCCTACACCCGGGGGATGACGGTCCATCAGCTCCGCGCGGGCGCCGCGCGGAGCCTGTGGGCCGAACGGATCACGGGCAGAGCCGCTCCACCCGCCACCCCGTCGGGCTGGACGGGTCGGCGACGTAGCGGAGCCGGTCGTGCAGCCGGTTCTCCCGGCCCTGCCAGAACTCGACGCTCCGCGGGACCACCCGGTACCCGCCCCAGAACGGCGGGACGGGCACGCCCTCGCCCTCCGGGTAGCGGCGCTCCAGCTCGGCGTACCGCTGTTCGAGGACCTCCCGGCCGCCGACCGGGCTGGACTGCTCGCTGGCCCAGGCGCCCAGCTGGGAGCCGTGCGGGCGGGTGCGGAAGTAGGCGGCGGTCTCGTCCCGGCCGACCTTCTCCACCCGGCCCTGGACGATCACCTGGCGGGCCAGCGCGATCCACGGGAACAGCAGCCCGGCATGCGGGTTGGCGGCCAGCTCGGAGCCCTTGCGGGAGCCGTAGTTGGTGAAGAACACGAAGCCGCGCAGGTCGTAGCCCTTGAGCAGGACGGTGCGCGAGCTGGGCCGCCCCTCGGCGTCGGCGGTGGAGAGCACCATCGCGTTGGGTTCCACCACCCCGGCGTCGTCGGCGTCGTGGAACCAGCGGGTGAACTGGCCGATCGGCTCGGGCGCGAGCTGCTCCTCGACCAGGCCCTCGTGGCTGTAGTGCTTGCGCATCACGGTGAGGTCCGGGCCGGGGCGGGCCTCGTCGGCCAGGGTCCGGTTGGCGGGGCTCGGGGGCGTCGACTGGGCGCGATCCGGGGTCTGCACGCCAACATCATCCCGTACGACAAGCAGCGGGCACCGCTACCTCCGGACAAACCCCGGTGGGAGATCAGGTGACCCTCCACCGCTTGGCCGCCCGCCCTGCGGGAAATTGTCCGGAACCGGACGTTTGGTTCCGGCGATTCCAGGGGTTCCGGGAGCGCCACGAGCCCGGCCGGCCCCTCCGACGGGGAAAGTCAAACGGGTCGACGGGAAACATCACCATGGTGGTGTATGGCGCAATGCACCCCGTGCCTGTCACCCTGGCACCGAGTGCCAAACACCATTCGGTCACTGGCGCGCCGCCCCACCACGGCGGAGCGCCGATCACAGAACTGAGGGAGCCGTCGCATGTCCGATTTCGTACCCGGGCTTGAGGGAGTCGTCGCGTTCGAGAGCGAGATCGCCGAACCCGACCGTGAGGGCGGCGCCCTGCGGTACCGCGGTGTCGACATCGACGACCTGGTGGGCAGCGTCTCCTTCGGCCACGTCTGGGGCCTGCTGGTGGACGGCAAGTTCAACCCCGGCCTGCCGGCCGCGGAGCCGTTCCCGATCCCGGTGCACTCCGGCGACATCCGGGTCGACGTGCAGTCGGCGCTCGCCATGCTCGCCCCGGTCTGGGGCCTCAAGCCGCTGCTGGACATCGACGCCGAGCAGGCCCGCGACGACCTCGCCCGGGCCGCCGTGATGGCACTCTCCTACGTCGCCCAGTCGGCCCGCGGCCAGGGCCTGCCGATGGTCCCGCAGAGCGAGATCGACAAGGCCGAGACGGTCGTCGAGCGGTTCATGATCCGCTGGCGCGGCGAGCCGGACCCGAAGCACGTCAAGGCCGTCGACGCCTACTGGACCTCCGCCGCCGAGCACGGCATGAACGCCTCCACCTTCACCGCCCGGGTCATCGCCTCCACCGGCGCCGACGTCGCGGCCGCGCTCTCCGGCGCGGTCGGCGCGATGTCCGGCCCGCTGCACGGCGGCGCGCCGTCCCGCGTGCTCGGCATGATCGAGGAGATCGAGCGCACCGGCGACGCCACCGCCTGGGTCAAGAACGCCCTGGACAAGGGCGAGCGCCTGATGGGCTTCGGCCACCGCGTCTACCGCGCCGAGGACCCGCGCGCCCGGGTGCTGCGCCGCACCGCCAAGGAGCTCGGCGCGCCGCGCTTCGAGGTCGCCGAGGCGCTGGAGAAGGCCGCGCTGGAGGAGCTGCACAACCGCCGCCCCGACCGCGTGCTGGCCACCAACGTCGAGTTCTGGGCCGCCATCATGCTGGACTTCGCCGAGGTCCCGGCGCACATGTTCACCTCGATGTTCACCTGCGCCCGGACGGCCGGCTGGTCGGCGCACATCCTGGAGCAGAAGCGCACGGGCCGGCTCGTGCGCCCCTCCGCGCGCTACATCGGCCCCGGCCCGCGCCGCCCCGAGGAGATCGAGGGCTGGGACGCCATCGCCCGCTGACCCCCGGTCGGCGAATACCGGACGAGCGTCCGGTCAGTGCCCCTGAGCAGCGGGTCCGGCTCCGGCCGGGCCCGCTGCCGCACGTTTCCGGGCGGCTCCCCGAGCAGCCGTGACCGCGGTCTCAGCGGGCGGACGGCCGTACCCCGCCGGGCCCCCGGCCGGTAGGCTGCGCGCGTGGCTCAGATCCAGATCCCCGCTGACATCAAGCCCGCAGACGGCCGTTTCGGCTGCGGACCGTCCAAGGTGCGCCCCGAGGCCCTGAGTGCCCTCGCCGCCACCCAGACCTCCCTGCTCGGCACCTCGCACCGCCAGGCCCCGGTCAAGAACGTGGTCAAGCGCGTGCGCGAGGGCGTGAGCAGCCTGTTCTCGCTGCCGGACGGCTACCAGGTCGTCCTCGGCAACGGCGGCTCCACCGCCTTCTGGGACATCGCCGCCTTCGGCCTGGTGCGGGAGAAGTCCCAGCACCTGGACTTCGGCGAGTTCTCCTCGAAGTTCGCCTCCTCGGTCAAGGCCGCGCCGTGGCTCGGCGAGCCGACCGTGATCAAGACCGCCCCGGGCACCCACCCGCTGCCGGTCGCCGAGGCCGGCGTGGACGTCTACGGGCTCACCCACAACGAGACCTCGACCGGCGTCGCGATGCCGATCGCGCGCCCGGCCGGCGCCGACGAGGGCTCGCTGGTCCTGGTGGACGCCACCTCGGGCGCCGGCGGCCTGCCGGTGGACATCACCGAGACGGACGTC
This sequence comes from Kitasatospora sp. NPDC001225, assembly GCF_053597855.1. Taxonomy (NCBI): domain Bacteria; kingdom Bacillati; phylum Actinomycetota; class Actinomycetes; order Kitasatosporales; family Streptomycetaceae; genus Kitasatospora; species Kitasatospora sp. NPDC001225. The sequence goes on along the minus strand of NZ_JBSFJC010000031.1, from coordinate 52,267 downwards.
TACTACTTCGCCCCGCAGAAGTCCTTCGCCTCCGAGGGCGGCCTGTGGCTGGCCACCTTCTCCCCGGCCGCCCTGGAGCGCGCCGCCGAGATCGCCGCCTCCGGCCGCTACATCCCGCCGTTCTTCTCGCTGCCGACGGCCATCGACAACTCGTCGAAGGACCAGACGTACAACACCCCGTCGCTCTCCACCCTCTTCCTGCTGGCCGACCAGCTGGAGTGGCTGAACGGCAACGGCGGGCTGGACTGGGCGGTCGCCCGCACCGCCGACTCCTCGTCCCGGCTGTACTCCTGGGCCGAGAAGTCCCCCTTCGCGACCCCCTTCGTGGCGAACCCGGCCGAGCGCTCCCAGGTGGTCGGCACCATCGACTTCGACGAGTCGGTGGACGCCGCCGCGGTCGCCAAGGCACTGCGTGCCAACGGCATCGTGGACACCGAGCCGTACCGCAAGCTGGGCCGCAACCAGCTGCGCATCGCGATGTTCCCGGCGATCGACCCGGCGGACGTCGAGGCGCTCACCCACTGCGTCGACTACGTGGTCGAGCAGCTCGCGCAGGTCTGACCCGGTCCCCCGAGGACACGGCCGAGGGCCACCGCCGACGGGCGGTGGCCCTCTCGCCGTTCCCGGGGTGCTGGGGCGTGTCTGTGCCCGGACGGGCCCCTGGCAGGCTCAGGCAGCCCTCGGACAGGCCTCAGGCAGGCCTCAGCGGCCGACCAGTGAGCTGATCAGCACGACGACCAGCATCAGCACCAGGGTGCCGGAGACGATGCGCATACGAGTCTTGGGATCCACGGTCAACGAGCGTACCTCCGGCTCACCCCGGACTCCGCCGGGCCCCTGCCCCACCGCCCCCACGGCCCGCCCCCGCGGCGCTCAGCCCTCAGCCCTCAGCCCTCAGCCCCAGTCGGCCAGCGCCCAGGAGCGCAGCGTCACGTAGCGCGCGGAGCCGCCGCCCTGGTCGCTGCGCACCAGGTGCAGCTCGGCGGCCTCCCACTCCGGCCCCCGGTAGTCGGCCAGCGCCGCCACCAGGCCGTCCAGCTCGGCCGCCGCGACCCGCTGCACAGCCCGCCGGTGCCCGCGCGAGGAGCCCGCCCGGGCGAGGGTGAGGTGCGGGTGGAAGGCGAAGTCGTCGGTCGCCCCGGTGACCTCGGCGGTGGCCCCCGTGACGGCCTCGGCCAGCCGGCGCAGCGCCCAGGCCTGGCCCTCGACCCCGGCCCAGAGCACCCGGTCGCCGAACCGCCCCGCGCCCGCGATCCGCAGCCGGTGCACCGGGTTGACCTCGGCGACGGCGGCCAGGCCCGCCTCCAGCTCCGGCAGCCGCTCGGCGGCCACCTCGCCCAGGAAGGCCAGGGTCAGGTGCCGGCCCTCGGCGCCGGTCCAGCGCAGCCGCTCCGCCCCCGGCAGCTCCCGCAGCGGCGCGACCGCGTCCGCGAGCCCCTGCAGCGCCTCGGTCGTCGGCAGCACCGCCACGAACAACCTCATGGATCAATCTTCCCGCGCCCGGCCGTCTGGGGTAGAACGGTCTTCCATGAAGATCCGCAACGGGGGGTCCGCGGACGTCCCCGACATCCTGTCCCTGCTCGACGGCGCCGTCTCCTGGCTGACCGCCCAGGGCCGTACCGGCCAGTGGGGCGACCAGCCGTTCAGCACCAACCAGGCCCGGATCGACCAGGTCTCCTCGTACGCCGAGGAGCCGTTCCTGATCCGCCTCGCCGTGGACGAGGACGGCCGTACGGTCGGCTGCTGCGTGGTCTCCGAGGACCGCGGCCGGTGGATCCCCGCCGTGGACGAGCGCGAGCTGTACGTCCGCAACCTGGTCACCGACCGCACCCGCAAGGGCTCCGGCATCGGCGCCGCGCTGATCGCCGACGCGATCGAGGAGGCCCGCCGGCGCGGCATCGGCCTGATCCGGGTGGACTGCTACGGCGGCGCCGACCGCAAGCTGGTCGGGCTCTACCGGGCGCTCGGCTTCACCGAGACCGTGACGTTCGAGGTCGAGCAGCCGCACGGCCTCTGGCCCGGCCAGGTGCTGGAGATCCGGCTCTGACCCGCCCGCCCCTGAACCGTCCGGGCTCCTGAACCATCCGGGCCCCCGGGGCACTCCCGGGGGCCTGACACGGCATCAGCAGGCCGCCGCCAGCTCCGACTTGCTCGCCGCACCGGTCCGCGGCACGAAGGCCACCACCCGGCCGCCGCGGCCCGGGTGCAGGTCGAACCGCACCCGCAGGTCCGCACTGCGGGCCAGCACCAGGCCGACCGCGCCGGCCGCCGCCGCGGACACCAGTCCGCAGGCCAGCAGGCCGAGCCGGGGCCCGTACGAGGCGGTCACCCAGCCGACGACCGGGGCGCCGATCGGCGTGCCGCCGGTGAAGACCAGCACCAGCAGGCCCATCACCCGGCCGCGCATCTCGGGGTCGGTGGACAACTGCAGCATGGAGTTGACGGAGGTGTTGAAGCTCAGCCCGAACACCCCGATGAGCATCAGCAGCAGCGCGAAGGTCCAGTAGTCGGGCGCGAACGCGGCGACCACCTCCAGCGCTCCGAAGGCCAGCGCCGCGCCGACCAGCCGGCGCAGTCGCGGCACGCCCCGGCGGGCGGCGAGCAGCGCACCCGCCAGCGAGCCGATCGCCATCGCGGTGTTCAGCAGGCCGTACTGGCCGGCGCCCACCTTGAAGGTGTCGTACGCGAAACCGGAGAGCAGCGTCGGGAAGTTGAAGCCGAAGGTGCCGATGAACCCGGCCAGCACCATCGGCCAGAGCAGCTCGGGCCGCTCCTTGACGTACCGCAGGCCCTCGCGCAACTGCCCCTTCTCGCGGGCGATCGGCGCGGTCGGGCGCAGTTCGGACTCCCGCATCGCGAGCAGCCCGCCGATCACGGCGGCGAAGGACAGCGCGTTGACGGCGAACGCCCAGCCGCTGCCGACCGCGGCGATCAGCAGGCCCGCGACGGCGGGGCCGACCAGCCGGGCGGTCTGGAAGTTGGCGGCGTTCAGGCTGACGGCGTTGGCGAGGTCCTTCGGGCCGACCATCTCGGAGACGAAGGCCTGCCGGGTCGGGTTGTCCACCACGGTGACCAGGCCGAGCAGCAGCGCGAAGGCGTACACGTAGTACGGCGTCACCACGCCGCCGACGGTCAGCACCGCGAGGCCGGCGGCCAGCAGGCCCATCGCGCCCTGGGTGTAGATCAGCAGCCGGCGCTTGGGCATCCGGTCGGCGAGCACGCCGCCGAACAGTCCGAGCAGCAGCATCGGCAGGAACTGCATGGCGGTGGTGATGCCGACCGCGAGCGGGCTGCCGGTGAGGCTCAGCACCAGCCAGTCCTGGGCGATGCGCTGCATCCAGGTGCCGGTGTTGGACACCACCTGGCCGGCGAAGTAGTAGCGGTAGTTGCGAACGCGAAGGGAGGAGAACATCCCCCCGGGCCTCGTGAAGCGGGCGCCTGCGGGAGATGTGGCCGACGAGAGGGGCCGAGCGGAGCTCGCCGAAGGAAGGGTGGTGGTGGGCGACGGGTGGGATCGGCCGGGAGCGGCGGGGTCCGCCGCGGTGCGTTCGTCGGGGTCGTCGTCGCCGTTGCCGGGCAGTCCCGCGGGGGCGGGTGCCTGGGCTTCGGCGGCCGCGGCACTGGCCGCGGCGGGGTCGGTGGTGGGCTCGTCGGTGCGGATGGCGGCGCTGGCTGCGGCCGTCGGTGTCACGTTGGTCTCCCCTCGCGGCGCGACGGCCATGGCGGTGGCCGTCGCGCTCCTGGTGTCGGTGGTCGGTCCTGCGGTGATGCGGGCTCCTTGTTCTCCCGGCGGCCGGCCGGGGTCGGTGTGCCTCAGAGGTGTACGAGCTGCGGCCGTACGGACCGCGGGTGTACGGCTACAGGTGTGCGAGCTTGTAGAGCACGGGCGCGGCCTCCCTGAGGACGGCCCACTCCTCCTCGTCGAGCCCCTGGGCGAGCTCGGCGAGCCAGACGTTCCGGCGCCGACGACTCTCCGCGAGGATCGTCTCGGCCTGCTCGGTGCTGCTGACGACCACCTGTCGGCGGTCCTCGGGGTGCGGTTCGCGCCGCACCAGCCCCTTCTCCTCCAGCATCGCGACGATCCTGGTCATCGAAGGAGGCTGCACGTGCTCCTTCCGGGCGAGCTCACCCGGCGTCGCCTTCCCGCACCGGGCGAGGGTGCCCAGCACTCCCATCTCGGTGGGACTCAGCGACTCCTCCACCCTCTGGTGTTTGAGTCGTCGGGAGAGGCGCATCGTGGACGATCGCAGCTGACTGATCGCTGCGAGGTCCTGCTCGGACATCTCGGGCATCTCTTTAGCTTACGTCATTACTCTCGCTAAGGAAAATGAGATCCGCCGCCGTGCCGGAGGGTCACCCCGGTGCCATATTGGTGATGGGCCCCAGCTCTCGACTCCCAGAAGGGCCGACCTGCCATGTCCGACCTCGCCACCGAGCGGTCCGAGCGGTCCGAGCCGTCCGGACGGCCGCAGTCGTCCGAACGGTCCGACCGGCCCCGGTCGTCCGAGCAGCCCCAGCCGACCGGGCCGACCGGGCCCGCCGACACCGGCTTCGGCCGGCTCGCCATGGTCACCATCGACTGCGCCGACCCGGTCGCGCTGGCCTCGTTCTACGGCGAACTGCTGGGGTGGGAGACCAGGCACGCGGACGACCACTTCGCCATCCTGGACAACCCCGAGGGCGGCAGCCCGCTGGGCTTCGGACGGGTGACCGGCTACCGGCCGGAGCCGTGGACGGAGCCGGACGGCAGCAAGCACTTCCACCTCGACTTCTACGTCGACGACCTGGACGAGGCCACCGCCAAGGCCCTCGCGCTCGGCGCCACCGAGCCCGCCTACCAGCACGGCCGCACGCTGCGGGTGCTGATCGACCCGGCCGGCCACCCGTTCGGGCTAGCCCCCTTGGAGTAAGCACCAAAGGCGGCCGGGGACGGTGCGCAGGCGGTGTCAGGGGTTGGTGCCGGGATCATGCAGGCCGCGTAAAGGCCCATCCTGACCTGGGACTTCACGAAAAACGCGAACATTGTGCGACTGCCGGTCGATGGCTAATCTCCCCCTTGTCAGGGGCACCACACGCCAGGCTCCTCCCCGCGGGACGGCGTTCCCGCTCCGGTGCCCGTTCGCCGCGCGCCTTCCCCGACCAGCCGCGCCCTCCCGCGCCCCGGTGCCCTCAACCCTCGTCCAGGGAGCTCTCTTGGGTGCGATCCACCATGCCGACCACGGCTGGGTGACCCCGGCGGTCTCGTACTTCGTCGCCTGCCTCGGCGCCTTCGTCGCGCTCCGCAGCGCCCGCTGGGCGCTCGTCTCCCAGGGCCGCACCCGGGTCGTCTGGCTGCTGTTCGCCTCCACCTCGCTCGGGGCCGGGATCTGGTCGATGCACTTCATCGCGATGCTCGGCTTCTCCGTGACCGGCGCCGAGATCAGCTACCGGCCCCTGCTCACCGTGCTCAGCCTGCTGGTCGCCGTCGCCGTGGTCGGCATCGGGCTCTTCACCGTCGGGTACTGGCGCCACCGCGCCCCGGCCCTGCTGGTCGGCGGGCTGACCACCGGCCTCGGGGTCGCCGCGATGCACTACCTGGGCATGGCCGCGATGGTCCTGCCCGGCCGGCTCGGCTACGACCGGACCGTCGTGGCGGCCTCGGTGGCCATCGCCGTGGTCGCCGCCACCGCCGCGCTCTGGGCCGCGCTGAACATCCGGGGCACGCTCGCCGTCCTGGCGGCGGCGCCGGTGATGGGCGTGGCGGTCTGCGCGATGCACTACACCGGCATGGCGGCGCTCTCCGTCCAGCTGGACTTCTCGCGCTCCACCGAAGGCGGCGTGATGGCGCTCCAGTTCATCTTCCCGCTCGGGGTCGGGCTCGGCTGCTACGTCTTCTTCGGCTCGCTGGCCTTCGCCGTCTCCCCGAGCCGACCCGACTCCCAACCCCTGCTGGCCGGTCCGGCCGCCCCGCTGCCCCCGCGGGCCGCGCGCACCCCGGGCGACCCGGACGGCCAGTTCGTCCCGCAGCGGCGACAACCGCTGGACGGGGCGGCCCGGCACTGACGCCGGGTACGGGAGCGGGGCCCGAGCGGGCGTCCGGCCGGGCCCCCCACCCCGGCCGGGCGCCGCCCGTCCCGCTCCTGCCCTCCCCGTACGACGCGCGACCCGCCGCAGCTCGGCCGGCCCGCGCGAACCCCTGTGCCCGCGCGGGCCGTTACGACCGCACAGGCCGCGTACCGCTACGCGGTCCGCCTACGACTGAGCCGGCCGCCCGAGCAGCCCCGCCACGTGCTCCGGCGTGGCCACCGGACAGACCTTGTGCACGAAGTCCCGCCGCAGCGCGTGGTACGGACCGCCCGCCCGGTAGAAGTCGGCGTGCATCCGGCGCAGTTCCTCCGCCCGGTACTCGGCCAGCGGCTTGGCCTCCTCATCGGCCGCGCGGCGGCGCTTCTTGTCCACCAGCCGCCCGGTGAGCTCCGGCGAGGCGGCGATCCGGGCCGCCTCCCGGGCCACCCAGCGGCGGAACCCGGCCGCGTCCCCGCCGACCGTGCGGTCCACCAGGCCGATCCGGCGGGCGTGGTCCGCGCCGACCGGCAGCGCCTCGGCGGTGAGCCGCCCGGCCTGCTCGGCGCCGACCCGGCGGGGCAGGGTGTACGTCCAGTACTCGGAGCCGTACAGGCCCATCAGCCGGTAGTGCGGGTTGAGCACCGCCGAGTCCCGGCACCACACCTCGTCGGCGGCGAGCGCCGCCATCAGCCCGCCGGCCGCCGCGTTCCCGGCCAGGGCCGCCACCGTCACCTTGTCCGTCGTGGTCAGCACCGCCTCGACGACGTCGTCCATCGCGTTGATGTTCTCCCAGGACTCCAGCGCCGGGAAGGCCGCGCCCTGGATGACGTTGAGGTGGATCCCGTTGGAGAAGAAGTCCCGGGGCGCGCCGAGCACCAGCACCGAGGTCGGCCGCTCGGCCGCCTCCCGGTAGGCGGCAAGCAGCCGGCGGCACTGGTCGGTGCTCATCGCCCCGCCCGCGTAGGCGAATTCGAGGAACCCGACCTCGCCCTCCTCGTGGTAGCGCAGCTCCGACCAGGTGTCCCGGCCGCTCGCCCGCTCCGGGCTCACCGGCACCTCGCGGACCCGGTACAGCTCGTCGGCGAGCACCGTGGCGGCCGGCAGCTTGAAGGTGGCCGGCCCGCCGGGGGTGCGGCGCGGGCGCAGCTGCGGTATCCACACCGCGCCGTCCACGGTGGCCCGGCAGATGGCGCCGTCCCGGGTGGCCAGCACGGCGCCCGGCACCGGGCCGCGCAGCTCGTCCTCGGGGTGGCCGCCGTGCAGGAAGAACTCCCGTCCGTACAGCTCGTCCAGCACGCCGGGCTGGGAGTCGGCGGCGCGCAGCCTGCGCAGCACGGTGGCGGTGTCGTCCCGCTCCCAGTCGATCCGGCGGGCCTCCTGGCGCAGCGGGGGCCGCGGTTCGCCGTGCACGTCCGGCCGGGCGTAGTCCAGCGGTTCGGGGGTGAACAGCCCGCCCTCGTACCGCTGGACGGCCAGCAGGACGGCCTCGACGGCGGCGTCGGCGAGCTCGCCCCGGTACAACTCGCTCTTGCCGCAGGCCGGGACGGGGAACTCGACGGACGCCCAGATGTCGCCGGCGTCCATCTCCTCGACGGCCTGCAGCACGGTGACGCCCCAGCGCTCGGCCCCCTCGGTGATCGCCCAGTCGAGCGAGGAGGGGCCGCGGTCGCCCTTGGGCCCCGGGTGGACGATCAGGACGGTCCGGGTCGACCAGATGTCCTGCGGGACGGCCTTGGTGAGCATCGGACAGATGATCAGCTCGGGGTCGGTGCGGACCACCGCCGCCCTCATCTGCTCGTCACCGAGGGCTAGTTGGACGGCGACCTGGTGGCCGCGCTCACGCAGCCCGGTGTGGACGCGCTGGGTCAGGCTGTTGAACGCGCTGGCGATCAGGAGAATGCGCAAGGAGGGCCTCCGGCGGGAACTGGGGTCGCGCGCAGGCGATGAAACCAGGGCATGGACACGTAACGATTACGGTCCGCACCTGGGCGCCCTACTCTCACGCACCCCGCACACCCGCACCCCGCGTTTCGCCGGATCTCCCCAAGTCCCCGCTCCGGTCGAGTACTCTGCGCCGCTCCCGCCCCCGCCCGTCCCGCGGCCCCGACTCAGCGCGGGAACGCCCGGCGGGCCCGCCAGGTGGTGTGCTCCCGGGAGACCGCGTCCTCCGCCTCGGCAGCCAGCCGGGCCCAACGGGCCTCGGCGTCCGGCGCCTTGAGGTCGAGGTCGGACAGCTGGTTGCCGACGTTCTCCAGCTCCCGCGCGGCCAGTTGGTAGGCGGCGGCCAGCGGGCCGAGCTGCTTGAGCTGCGTCCAGGCGATGATCGCCGCGGCCGCGGCCGAGGTGGCGCCGAAGACGTGCACCGGCAGCGCGCCGGTGGCCTGGGCGATGGCCGCCGCAGCACCGACGATGATCAGCACCGCGACGCCGAGCCCCCAGGAGACCGCCTGCGAGTCGCAGGCCTCGGCCCGGGAGCGGTACCAGGTGCGCTGGCCCTCGACCCGGGTGCGCAGGTAGAGCGTGCGCCGGGCGGTCAGGCTCTCGGCGCGCTGCCGGCGCATCTCCGGGGTGATCTCGGCGACGCTGCCGGGCGGCACGATCTCCGGGTCCTCGAAGGCCCGCAGCACGTCCTCGACCTGGAGCAGGTAGCCGCGGTCGGTGTCCTCGGACTCGGCCGCACCGTCGAACGGCCGGGCCCGGACGGTGTACTTCCAGGCCAGCGTCTTGACCGACTCGGCCGCCGCCCGGGCCTGGTACCAGCGGCCCTGCGGGTTGCCGCGGCGCAGCCGGGACCAGAAGTAGCCGGCCACCAGGAAGGCGGCGACCGAGAACAGCGGCCAGATGTCGAGGGCGTTCTTGTCGTCCGGGTCGGGGAACGACCCGATCACGGCGGCGACCACCAGCATCGCGATCAGGCCGCGGTACCAGCGCAGCGTCTCCCGCTGGCCGTCCAGCGAGGCCTTGTCCGTCGTCCAGAACAGCTCCGGCAGCAGCTGCGCCTCGACGCCCCCCGGCGGATCCTGTTGCACCATCGGTCGAGTCCCCTCCCCCTTCTCCGTCCAGCCAGTATTCCCACCGCCAACTGGCCTACACGGGCGCCTTTTTGACAACTTCCGACGGCCGGCCATTGCCCGACCCCCGGGTAACCGGTAGAAACGGTTACATGCCGCTGCACTGGAAGCTCGTCATCGACTGCGCCGACCCGCACCGCCAGGCCGCCTTCTGGGCCGCCGCCCTGGAGTACACGCTGGAGGACCACGGCGCGCTGATCACCCGGCTGCTCGCCGCCGGCGCGGTCGGCCCGGAGGCCCTCACCGAGGTGGACGGCCACCCGGCCTGGCGCTCCCTGGCCGCCGTCCGCCACCCCGAGGACCCGTTCGACCCGGCCTCGGACACCGGCCTCGGCCGCCGCGTCCTGTTCCAGGCCGTCCCCGAGCCCCGGCAGGGCAAGAACCGCCTGCACCTCGACGTCCACCCCGGCCCGGGCGAGCGCGAGGCCACCGTCGCCCGCCTCACCGCCCTCGGCGCCACCGTCCTCCGCCACGTCGACGAGCCCGGCGGCGCCTGGACGGTCATGCAGGATCCCGAGGGCAACGAGTTCTGCGTCCACTGACCCGCCCCCGGCGCGCGAAGGGGCCGGCGGCGGTCGACTGCCCGACCACCGCCGGCCCCACGGGCACGGCCCGGCGCCGTCCGTCAGAGGACGGCCCACTCCGGGTGGGACCCGGTCCGACTGCCGACGTAGACGCCCTCGGAGTCGTTGGCCTTCAGGTACCGGCCGGTGAGGACGTTCTTGATGAACGGACCGTCGTAGTCGAAGGTCTCCCACACCTGGCGCAGGTCGCCGGTGCACGGGAGGAGTACGGCGTGGCCCCACGGGTTGCTGGTGTCCACGTCCGTCAGGCACGCGTTCGCCGCGAGGCTGCGGATCTGCCCCGTCCCTTCGCGCGGGACGTCCCAGAGGAACGGCGGCACGGGGACGCACGGGCCCAGCCCGACGGTCTGGTCCGGGTTCACCGCGAGACACCGCCCGAAGTGGAGGTTCTGGATCTGCCCGACCCGGCCCTCGGGCTGCGCCGAGGCGGCCGGGGCCGTCGTCATGGTCAGAGCGAGGACTGCGCCGCCGATCACCGCGGCAGCCGTTGTACGGCTCACGACTGGTTCCTTTCAGGTCATGGGTACGCGGTCATGGGTCCGCGCCCCTACCCGGGAACCTCCCTCGCCGGCAAGGCGCCACGACCGTCCCGTCCGCAGAACAACCCGAAGGTGTGAAGCCCCGCTGCGGCGAATGCCGACGGCCCCGCCCTCCCGAGCGGGAGGACGGGGCCGTCGGAGAACCGGCGGGGGCCGTCAGAGCAGGCCGAAGGCCGGCATCAGGTAGTAGAAGGCGAAGACCGACGCCACCGCGTACATGGGGACGGGGACCTCGCGGCCGCGGCCGGCGGCCAGGCGCAGCACGCAGAAGGCGATGAAGCCCATGCCGATGCCGTTGGTGATGCTGTAGGTGAACGGCATCATCACGATGGTCAGGAAGGCCGGGATCGCGATCGTGTAGTCGGCCCAGTCGATCTCCTTGATCGAGTTGGCCAGGATCAGGAAGCCGACGGTGATCAGGGCCGGGGTGGCGGCCTGGGCCGGGACCATGGTGGCGAGCGGGGTGAGGAAGAGCGCCACCACGAAGAGCAGGCCGGTGACGATCGAGGCGAAGCCGGTCCGGGCGCCCTCGCCGACGCCGGCGGTGGACTCGACGAAGCAGGTGTTGGCGGAGGCCGAGGTGGCGCCGCCGGCCGCGGTGGCGATGCCGTCGACCATCAGGACCTTGTTGATGCCGGGCAGGTCGCCCTTCTCGTCCAGCAGGTGGGCCTCGTCGGCCACGCCGAGGATGGTGCCCATCGCGTCGAAGAAGCAGGACATCAGCACGGTGAAGACGAACAGCAGGCCGGTCAGCACGCCGACCTTCTCGAAGCCGCCGAACAGGCTGACCTTGCCGACCAGGCCGAAGTCCGGCGCGGAGACCGGGTTGCCCGGCCAGGTCGGGACGGTGAGGCCCCACTTGAGCGCCGGGACGTCGGCCACCTTGTCGATGACCGCGGCGAGCGCGGTGGAGACCGCGATGCTGATCAGGATGGCGCCGGGCACCTTGCGGATCAGCAGGACCAGGGTGAGCACCAGGCCGATCACGAAGATCAGCACCGGGAAGCCGAGCAGGTGCCCGTTGCCGCCGAGCTGGAGCGGGACGGTGGTGTGGGCGGCGTCCGGGATGCGGCTGACGAAGCCGGAGTCGACCAGGCCGACCAGGCTGATGAACAGGCCGATACCGATCGCGATGGCCTTGCGCAGGCCGAGCGGGACGGCGTTCATGACCCGCTCGCGCAGCCCGGTGGCGACCAGCAGCATGATCGCGAAACCGGCCAGCACGACCATGCCCATGGCGTCCGGCCAGGTCATCTTGGGGGCGAGCTGGAGCGCCACGATCGTGTTGACGCCGAGTCCGGCGGCCAGGCCGATCGGGACGTTGCCGATGACGCCCATCAGCAGGGTGGTGAGACCCGCGGTGAGGGCGGTGGCGGTGACCAGCTGGGCGCTGTTCAGGTGAGCCCCGGTGACGTCCGTGCCGCTGGCCAGGATGATCGGGTTCAGCACCAGGATGTACGCCATGGTGAAGAAGGTGGCGACACCGCCGCGGATCTCGCGCGGCAGGGTGGAGCCCCGCTCGCTGATCCGGAAGAAGCGGTCGACGGCGCTCGTGGGGGGCTGCGGCGCGGCGTCGGCGGGTTCGGGCGACTCGGTGGTCGGCTGGACCACAGGCATGCGTGCGTCCTCTGTGGGGGAGCTGAGGAGGGGGTGGGAACGCCCGGGGCGACGGTGGCCGGGCGCAGGGCCTCAAGTATCGTTTCCCGATCGCACACGCGCTATCTTCGCGCGTAGAGCCCGCGCGGGGTCACGGCACCCGCACAGCCGCCCCACCGCACCGTACGCTAGGCCCCATGCCCAAGACGCCACTGCACCCCTCGCCCCCTCCGCTGGAGGCCAACGACGTCGCCATCGTCGGCGGCGGCACGGTGCTGTGGTTCATCGCCTTCCTCGCCCTGCTCCCCTTCCAGGGCAGCCTCTCGGCGCACGGCCACGGCACCTGGCCGTGGATCTGCCTCTCCGGCGGCCTGCTGGGCCTGATCGGCCTCTGGTACTGCCGCGCCCGGCGGGACGCGATCGCCCGCGGCCGCGCCGCCGAGGCGGCCGCGCACACGGCCGAACGGACGACCGGCGACGACGGCCAGGACCCGGCCACCCGGTCGGACTGAATAGTCCTTTAGTAGCACGCACCGGACATAAGGCGCCCGTAGAGTCGGTGCCATGACGCAGCCTGCCCAGCCGGCGGAAGAGCAGCCGGCCGACGGAGACCGCCCGGACGGAGCCCACCCCCTCGGCCTGCTGCCCGGCCGACGCGGCGGCCTGACCACCGCCGAGGTCGCCGAACGGGTCGCCCGGGGCCAGGTCAACGACGTCCCCGTACGGTCCAGCCGGTCCACCCGGGAGATCGTCCGCGCCAACGTCTTCACCCGCTTCAACGCGATCATCGGCGTGATGTTCGGGATCATCCTGATCGTCGGTCCGATCCAGGACGGCCTGTTCGGCCTGGTCATCGTGGCCAACACGGCGATCGGCATCATCCAGGAGCTGCGCGCCAAGAAGACCCTGGACAGCCTGGCCCTGATCGGCGAGGCCCGCCCGCAGGTCCGCCGGGACGGCACCGCCCGGCAGGTCGGCGTCTCCGAGATCGTCCTCGACGACACCGTGCTGCTCGGCATCGGCGACAAGGTGATCGTGGACGGCGAGGTCACCGAGGCGGACGGCCTGGAGATCGACGAGTCGCTGCTCACCGGCGAACCCGACCCGGTCCTCAAGCAGCCCGGCGACCAGGTGATGTCCGGCAGCTTCGTGGTGGCCGGCGCCGGCGCGTTCACCGCCACCAAGGTCGGCCGCGAGGCCTACGCGGCCCAGCTCGCCGAGGAGGCCAGCAAGTTCACCCTGGTGAAGTCGGAGCTGCGCACCGGCATCGACAGCATCCTGCGGATCATCACCTACCTGTTGATCCCCACCGCCCTCGGCCTGATCATCAGCCAGCTGGCCGTCGAGGGCCGGGACTGGCGCGAGGCCGTCCGGCGCATGGTGGCCGGCATCGTGCCGATGGTCCCCGAGGGCCTGGTGCTGCTGACCTCGGTCGCCTTCGCGATCGGCGTGGTCCGGCTCGGCCGCAAGCAGTGCCTGGTCCAGGAGCTCCCGGCGATCGAGGGCCTGGCCCGGGTGGACACCGTCTGCCTGGACAAGACCGGCACCCTCACCGAGGGCGGCATGGACGTGGTCGACCTGCGGGTGCTCTCCGACGGGGAGCCCGCCGCCGTCGACAAGGACACCGTCCAACACGCGCTGGCTGTGATGGCCGGCGCCGACGCCCGCCCCAACCCGTCCATGCAGGCGGTCATCGACGCGTACGGGCGCGGCGACGGCGGCGCCGCCTCCGGCCGGAACGGCTGGCGGGTGATCGAGGCGATGCCCTTCTCCTCCGCCCGCAAGTGGAGCGGCGTACAGCTGCTGGAGCCACAGGGCGGCGAGGCCAGCTGGCTGCTCGGCGCGCCCGACGTGCTGCTGCCCGCCGGGCACCCGGCCCTGGCCGAGGTGGACGAACTGGGCGCCCAGGGCCTGCGGGTGCTGCTGCTGGGCCGCACCCCCGTCCCGCTGGACTCCCCCGACCCGGCGGCCGGCCTCACCCCGCTCGCCCTGGTGGTGCTCCAGCAGCGGCTGCGCTCGGACGCCGCCGAGACCCTGCGCTACTTCGAGGGCCAGCGGGTCCGGGCCAAGGTCATCTCCGGCGACTCGGCGGTCTCGGTCGGCGCGGTGGCCGGCCACCTGGGCCTGCCCGGCGCCGACCACCCGCTGGACGCCCGCTCCCTGCCCACCGACCCGGAGCAGCTCGCCGAGACCGCCGATCGGACCAGCGTCTTCGGCCGGGTCACCCCCCAGCAGAAGCGCCAGCTGGTCGGGGCGCTGCAGTCCCGCGGCCACACCGTGGCGATGACCGGAGACGGCGTCAACGACGTGCTCGCGCTCAAGGACGCCGACATCGGCGTGGCGATGGGCACCGGCTCCGACGCCACCAAGGCGGTCGCCCAGATCGTGCTGCTGAACGACTCCTTCGCCTCGCTGCCGTCGGTGGTGGCCGAGGGCCGCCGGGTGATCGGCAACATCGAGCGGGTCGCCTCACTCTTCCTGGTGAAGACCGTCTACTCGGTCCTGCTGGCGCTCCTGGTGATCTTCACCCACTCGCCGTACCCGTTCCTGCCCCGGCACTCCACCGTGCTGTCCTCGCTGACCATCGGCATCCCGGCCTTCTTCCTCGCCCTCGCCCCCAACAACGAGCGGGCCCGCACCGGCTTCGTGAAGCGCGTGCTGCGGCTAGCGGTCCCCGGCGGCGCCATCGCCGGCACCGGCACCTTCGTCGCCTACACGCTCGCCCGCACCGACCACGCGACCGACCTCAAGGCCGACACCAGCGTGGCCACCCTGACGCTCTTCCTGATCGCCATCTGGGTCCTCGCCATCGTCGCCCGCCCGTACAACTGGTGGCGGCTGCTGCTGATCGGCGCCATGGGCGGCGCGTTCGCCCTGGTCCTGCTGGTGCCCCCGCTGAAGTCGTTCTTCGACCTCTCCCTGGTCGGCTACCGCGACCCGCTGACGGGCGTCGCCGTCGCGGTGGTCTGCGGCATCGCCCTGGAGATCGCCTGGCGCGTGATGAAGCGCCGCGGCATGGAGTGACGGAGCCGCCGGCCAGCAGCGCCACCGCGTGTGACAAGCCCCCCGCGCACACCCGATGATGACCCCGGAAGGGGGTGCCGAATGGCACGCAGGGGTGGGGACCTGGAGGCGTTCATCGCCTTCCTGGGCGGCTTGGCGGCGGCCGGACTGGCCGCCCTGGCGATGGCGGGCGTCGGACTGACCGTCCGGCCCACGCCCGCGCTTCGGACCGCCGCGCTGGTGACGCTCGGCGCGGTCTGGCTGACCGCCACCACCGCCGTCTACCGGCGGCTGCGGGCGCGCACCGACCGGCCGACCGGTGCGCGCCGCGGGGCTCAGCCCTCGAAGTCCCGGGCGGCCGAGAGCTCGTAGGCGCGGTCGGGCTCGCTGAGCGCGGCCAGCACCTCGAAGCGGCGGTGCCACTGCCCGACCGACCAGGCCAGCCCTGCGGCGAGGCCCTCCGGGGTCGCCGCGTGCAGCAGGCCGGGCACCGGCGGGACCTCGAACTCGTCGTCCTCGTCGCCGGCCTCGGCCAGCTCCGGGTCGTACGGCGGCTCCGGGGTGTCCGCCCCGGTGTCCCAGCGCCAGTCCACCGCCGCCTCGCCGCCGTCCGGCCCGACGACCAGCAGCTCCTCGTGCTCCTCGTAGGCGACCGGGCAGCCGGGCAGCAGCTCCCGCACCACCGCCGGGACCCGGTGCAGCACGCCCTCGGACAGCACCCGGCCGCCCGCCACCTCGCTGGCCAGCGACACGTGCAGCCGCTCGGCGAGGTCGGCGGCCAGCGCCGGGGCGACCGGCAGCAGCGGGTACGGGTGCAGCAGCTGGACCAGGTCGGGGGCGTCGGCGACGACCGCCTCGGTGGCGTCCACCACCACGGTGTGGGCCGGCCGGCGCCCGGTGTCCGGGTCCATCGGCGGCAGCGCCCGCACCACGTCCAGCGGCTCGATCCGCTCGCGGTCCACCCGGGCCAGCGCGGTGTGGATGCCGTGCAGCTGGCGGTGGCCGACCTCGGCGTCCGGGTCGGTCATCCGGTCCAGCACCTCGTCCGGCCCGTGCGGCTCGGCGAGCAGCGCGGCCAGCGTGGTGCGCACCCCGAGCGCGTGCAGGAACTGCTCGTCCAGGGTGGTGCGGGCCTCGTCGTACAGGCCGCGCAGCAGCGGGTCGGCCCCGGCGGCGCGCAGGCCGGCCGGCTCACGGCCCGCCAGCACCGGGTGGTCGCGCAGCCACCAGGCGGTGTACGGCGGCAGGTCGGCGTACGAGCCGTCCGGCAGCAGGGTGCGCACCGGGCCGACCACGGCCTCCCGGTACGGCGGGCGGGCCAGCGCGGCGAGCGCCTCCGGCCAGGCGTCGTCGTCCACCAGGTCGAGGTCGCGCACGGCCAGCAGCTCGGCGGCGACCGGCGGGACGCCGACCGCCTCGTCGGCCTGCAGCGCCTCCAGCGCGTCCTCGGCCCACTCGGCGAGCCCGTCCGGCGCCTCGTCCAGCAGGCCGGTGGGGTGGCCGCCGGCCGCGCGGTCGGCGGGGACGGTCGGGTCGAGCCGCTCCAGGTCGTCCGGGTCGAGCACCACGTCCTCGGCGCGCACCAGCACGAAGTCGGCCAGCACGCCGACCGCGGCGAGCACCTCGGACCCCCAGCGCTCCAGCAGCTCGTCGTCCACCCAGCCGGCGTCCTCCTCGCGGGCGAGCGCGGCGAACGGGCTTCCGGGCAGCACGAGTTCGCCGGCCCGGGCGGGCTCGCCCTCGTCGTCGAGCAGCGCCAGCCGGGCCAGCCAGGGGTGGGCGCCCGGCTCCGGGGCGGCGGCCTTCACCAACGCCAGGACGGCGTCGGCGAGTTCGAGCGCCGCGTCGAGGTCGTCCTCGGCCAGCTCGTAGGAGCGGGCGACGGCGGCCCGCGCCTCGGGGGTGTCCAGCACCCCGGCCGGGGTGGCGGTGCCGGCGCCGAGCCTGGCCAGCAGCGGGTGGGCGGCCTCGGGGTGGGCCAGCCGCAGGTCGAGCGCCGCGAGCGCGCCCGCGAGCGACCCGGGGTAGCCGGGGAAGGCCGCCCAGTCGGCGTCCTCGGAGGGCAGCAGGACGCGCCGCGGCCCGGTGACCGTCCGCCCGTCGGCGAGCGGGACGGGCAGCGCGCCGAGCGCCTCCGGGTCGGCCGCGCCGAGCGCCGCGTACAGGTTGCGCCACCACGCGGGCTCGCGGTCCAGGCCGCCGAGCTGGTCCACCACCTCGGCCAGCGGCACCCGGCGCACGTTCAGCACCCGCAGCTCGGTACGGCGCTCCAGGCCGGCCGGCAGCAGCCCGGGGAAGATCGGCGAGAGCGCCTCGACCACCGAGCCGTCCGCGCCCTCCAGCAGCGTCGCGTCCCGGGGCCGCAGCGCGGGCGTGCCCTCCTCGACCGGCGCCGGGTGCGGCAGGAACGGCGTGTCGGGCAGCCGGGAGAGCACCCCGGCGCGCAGCGCGTTGTCCAGCGCGCCCTGGCCGAGCGGGGCCGGGACGAGGCCGAGCGAGCCGAGGTCGGCGCCACGGGCGCGCAGCAGCTCGGCGTAGCTGTCGGCGGCCCGCTCGGTGAGGAAGTCGGCCAGCGGGCCGGGGGCGACGTGCCGGCGGGTGGAGTCCAGCGGGTAGGAGGCGATCAGCAGCGCGGGCAGGCCGACCGGCTCGTCGCTGGGGGTGGGCGCGTGCAGCACGGAGGCGATCCGGGGCCGCTGCGGGGCGCCGTCCTCGCCGACCGGCACGGCCCAGGTCACCGTCCAGTACGGGCGGGCGCGCTCCTCGGTGGGCCGGTCGGCCAGCAGCTCGGCGGCGAGCGTGCCGGAGGCGCCGGCGGTCTGCCAGACCGTCCGCCGCGGCCGGCCGTCCGCGTCGTCGGTGACGGTGACCTCGGTGACCCCGTCCGGGCGGGTCTCGGCGGCGTCCCGGGTGAGCGTCCGGACGCCGTCCGGGGTCTCCACCACGACCTCGCGCAGGCCGGGCAGGGTGAGCAGCAGCGCGTCGTCGATCCCGGCCAGCAGACGGCGGGTCAGGTCCTCGGCGGCGGCGTCCCGCAGCGGCAGCACGACCACCGTGTCGTAGCCCTCCGGGGCGGTGCCCTCGGCCGCGAACGGCAGCCGCAGCAGCGGCACGTGGCCGTCCCGGCGGCGCAGCTCCTCGGCCAGCTCGGGCTGGGCCCCGGCCAGCGACCGGGCCTCGCCGAGCGACCAGCGCACCCCGCCGCCGGCGCCCAGCACGGCGGGCTCGTCGGTGACCGCGAGGACGGCGGCGAAGCCGACCCCGAACCGGCCCACGGCGGGCGCCTCGCCGCGCTTGGAGGAGGCGCGCAGGGTGGACAGCGACTCGACGGCGGCCGCGTCCAGCGGGGCGCCGGTGTTGGCGGCGGCGAGCACGCCGTCGGCGAGGGTCAGCCGCAGCCGGCCGGGGCCGTGGCCGGCCCGGACCGCGGCGTCGGCCGCGTTCTGCGCCAACTCGACCACCAGGCGGTCCCGGTAGCCGCCGAGCGCCAGCTCCTCCTCGGCGTTGGCGTCCTCCCGGAACCGGGACGGCGAGGCGGCCCAGGCGTCCAGCACCCGCCGGCGCAGCGCGGCGCTCCCGAAGGGGTCCGCGAGGTGCTCGTCCGTGCCGCTGCCGATGATCCGAGGTTCCACTGGACCTGCCACCTTCCGCTGCCCTGTTCGTCGTAGGGCATTCTTCCCTGCCCCACCGACTGCTCCCGACCACGGACCCCGCCGGCCTCGGCCCCGGGACGGCGCCGACGGCGCCCCCGCCGCCCGCCCGGAGCCGCGCGGAACCGTCCGGACAGCACCGCGGCCCGCACCGGTCGGTGACCGGGCGGGCCGCGGAAGCCTAGGCTCAGGAAGGCCCGGGGCTCAGGAGTGGCCGAGCTCCTCGGCCGGACCGTCGGGCTCGACGGAGCCGGAGGCGCGGTCCGGGTGCAGCGGCAGCGGCTCGACCACCAGCTCGTCCAGGATCAGCTCGGACGGCGCCGGCGGAGCCGGGATGACGGCCGCCTCGGAGTGCCCGCCGCAGCCGTACGCGAAGGAGACGATCTGGCCGTCGGCCGGACCGAACTCGTTGCCGCACACGCCGAAGGCCTGCCCGAGCGAGCCGCCGATCGGCACCAGGAAGCCGCAGCTCGCGCACGAGGCCGGGGCGGCCTGCGCCATCGGGGTCTGCGGGCCGTGGGACTTCTCCCAGCGCTCGGCGGCCAGGTGCAGGCCGAGCCGGGAGAGCACCCGGCTGCGGCCGAGGCCCAGCTCCTCGGCGACGGCGTTGATCCGGGCGCGGGCCGGAGCGGGCTGGACGTGCGGGTCGGTGACGACCAGGTCCTCGTCGTCCACCAGGGCGACCGCGGAGTTCGGCGCCGGCTCGTCCTCGCCGGTCCAGCCGGGCTCCAGCCGCAGGTCGTCGGCGCCGGTGGGCAGCAGGTCGCCCGGGCCCATGTCGCCGGGGCGCAGCCGGTCGCTCCACGGCACCCACTCGGGGGCGAGCACCGCGTCGGCGCCCGGCAGCAGCACGACCTCGTCCAGGGTCACGTTCTTGGCGCGCGGGGCGCGGGCGACGGTGACCGCCCAGTGCCACCCGCGGTAGGCCGCGTCCAGGCACTCGAAGGTGTGGGTGACGACGCGGTCGGCGTCGGCCTGGACGCCCAGGTGCGGCCCGACGGCCTCCGCACCGACGGCCTCCTCGGCGGCCTGGCGGGCGAGTTCGACGGCCTCGGCACAGAGCCGGTCGGGGGTACGGCTTCGCATCGCAGCACTCACGGCGTCGATTCTCTCCCAGTTCTTCTGTCGCCCACGGCGTGTTGCCTGTTCCGTCGCGGCTCGGTGTCCCTCGTCCATTCTGCGCGACCGGGAGCCCCCTCGGGTACCGGCCGCGCCGCTCGACCGGCCTGCCGGCGCCCCGGCGCTCCGGCGGGTCGACCTTGGGCAGGCTACCCGTCGGCCGGTGCCCCGGCACAGTCCGGGGCGGACACGGCCGCTCCGGGGCCGCGCCGAGCGGAGTCCGGTCCCGCGTCGGCTCGGCGTTTCTGGGGCAGGATGGGCTTGTGGCGGACCACGACCCGTCGCAGCACGCACTGCGCGCCCCGCAGGCCGGCAGCCCCGACCAGGCGGACGCCGTGCCGCGACAGCAGCCCCCGGTCCCCGGCGCGGACGAACCGCAGCCGGCGGACGGCCCCGAGGCGCCCGCCGGCCCCCCGGACCGGCCCGGGAACGAGGCCCCGGAGACGCCAGGAGCCCCCGACCGGACCGCGCGGCAGCCGGACGGGCACGGGGACGAGGACGAGTTCGGGGACGAGGTCCCCGAGCCCCGCCGGCACTTCCTGGTCCGCACCGCCTCCGCCGCCGGCTCCCGCACCGGCAAGGTGGTGCACGGCACCGGCCGGCGGATCCGCCGGGCCACCGCCGCCGAGGGCGCGGGCGAGTCCGGCCTCGCCAAGCTGATCGAGCTGCACGCGCTCAACTCCTTCGGCGACATGCTGATCACCATCGCGCTGGCGTCCACCATCTTCTTCTCGGTGCCCACCGGCGAGGCCCGCGGCCGGGTCGCGCTCTACCTGCTGATCACGATGGCCCCGTTCGCCCTCCTCGCCCCGGTGGTCGGCCCGCTGCTGGACCGCCTCCCGCACGGCCGCCGGGCGGCCATGGCGATGGCCATGCTGGCCCGCGCCGTGCTGGCCTGGACGATGGCCGGGGTGATCGCCGGCGGCGGTATCGCGCTCTACCCGGAGGCGCTCGGCGTGCTGGTCGCGTCCAAGGCGTACGGGGTGGTGCGCAGCGTGGTGGTGCCCCGGCTGCTGCCGAGCCGGCTGTCCCTGGTGAAGGCGAACTCCCGGGTCACCCTGGCCGGGCTGCTGGCCACCGGCGTGGCCGCCGCGGTGGGCGGGCTGCTGCACCTGATCGGGCCCGGCTGGCCGCTGCGCGGCGCCTTCCTGGTGTTCGTCGTCGGCACCCTGATGGCCTTCCACCTGCCGCCCACGGTGGACTCCGCCAAGGGCGAGCAGCGGGCCGTCCTGCACGCCGAGGTGCACGGCGAGGGCCCGCACCTGATCCACCACCGGCCGCCGCCGGTCAAGGCCTCGCTGCGCACGGTCGGCCCCTCGGTGATCCTGGCGCTGCGGGCGATGTCGGCGATGAAGTGGCTGGTCGGCTTCCTGGTGATGTTCCTGGCCTTCCTGCTGCGGGAGGAGCCGATCGGCGGGCTGCGGCCGACGGTGGCGCTGGGCCTGGTGGCGCTGGCGGCCGGGACGGGCAACGCGCTGGGCTCGGTGCTCGGCTCCTGGCTGCGCACCCGGGGCCCGGAGGCGACGGTCGCCGCGATGCTGCTGCTGGCGACCTGCGTGACGGCGGCGGCCGCGCTCTGGTACGGCGTGGTGACGGTGGTTCTGGTCGCCGGGGTGGCCGGGATGGCGGCCTCGCTGGGCAAGCTGGCGCTGGACGCGCTGATCCAGCGGGACGTCCCGGAGGCGGTGCGGACCTCGGCGTTCGCCCGGTCGGAGACCCTGATGCAGGTGTCCTGGGTGGCCGGCGGCGCGGTCGGCATCCTGCTGCCGCTGAACGGGGAGCTGGGCCTGTCGATCGCCGCCGGGGTGGTCGGCCTGGCGCTGCTGTGGACGCTCCGCTCGCTCTTCCGGGTGGGCCTGCGGCGGCACCCGGCGACCCCCCGGGTGGCCTGAACGGGGCGGTGCGGCAACACGCGGTGCCTACCCCCGCGTCGCGTGATCGGCCCGGCCCGGTAGATTCTGACGCATGAGCCTCAATTCCCGTGCCATCGCCGCCCTCGGCGCCGTCGTCGTGGTCGGCGCCGCCACGGTGGGCACCTCCGTCGCCATCGCCGCCGGCCAGACCGAGCACATCTCCCACCAGGCCACGCTCACGGTGGGCAACTCCTCGGTCGTCGCGCAGCCGCTGTGCTGGAACGGCGGCAGCCCGCTCACCGAGGACCAGCAGCAGCAGTGCCAGGAGGACGCGACCAAGGCGCTGAAGGACGGCTCGCTGCCCTCCTCGGACGTCGTGGGCAGCGACCGGGTCGGCGTCGGCGTCTCGCCGAACGTGGCCGACACGGGCTGGTGGGCCTTCACCAACGGCGGCTCCGCCAACCAGGGCGGGCGCTACAGCCTGTTCTCGGCCGCCAAGGGCCAGACCTGGTCCGGCGCCCAGGCCGCGGGCAAGCTGCTGAACTCCAGCGGCAAGACCGTGGTGACCGTGGTCGAGGGCGACCCGAACCAGGAGGCCCCGATCGCCGTCTGGTACTTCCAGCTGAACACCCAGGACAGCTGACGGTCCCGCGATGACCGCGCACGCCGTCGCCGACGGCCGAGGCGAGCGGTCGGACCCCGCGGGGGCCCGGCTGCTCGTCGTCGTCGCGGTCGCCGCCGAGGCCGAGGCGGTGCTGCGCGGCCTGCCCGGCGGGTCCGCCGCGCTGCCGCTGCCCGGCGGCACGCTGCACCGGGCCCTGGCGGTGCCGGTGGACGTGCTGGCCGCCGGGGTCGGCCCGGCCGCCGCCGCGGCCGCCGCCGCCACCGCGCTGGCGGCCCACCCGTACACCCTGGCCGTCTCGGCCGGGATCGCCGGCGGCTTCGCCCCGCTCGCCCCGGTCGGCGCCACCGTGCTGGCCGACGCGATCGTGGCCGCGGACCTCGGCGCCGAGACCCCCGAGGGCTTCGCCGACGTCACCGAGCTGGGCTTCGGCACCGTCCGGCACACCCCGCCGCCGGCCGCCGTCGCGCTGGCCGCGCGGGCGCTGGACGCCGTGACCGGCCCGGTGCTGACCGTCTCCACCGTCACCGGCAGCGCCGAGCGCGCCGCCGCGCTGGCCGCCCGCCACCCGGGCGCCGTCGCCGAGGCGATGGAGGGCTTCGGCGTGGCCGAGGCCGCCGCCCGGTACGGCGTGCCGGCCCTCGAACTGCGCACCGTGTCCAATCCGGTGGGCCCGCGCGACCGGGCCGCCTGGCGGATCGGCGAGGCGCTGGCCGCCCTGGAACGGGCCTTCGCCGCCCTGCCCGTCCACGAGCTGGCATCCGCACCACGAACCGATTGAGGAGGCCGGCCGTGGCTGAACGGCTGAGCATCGCGTACTCGCCCTGCCCGAACGACACCTTCGTCTTCCACGCCTGGGCGCACGGCCTGGTGCCCGGGGCGGACGCCCCCGAGGTGACCTTCGCCGACATCGACATCACCAACGGGCAGGCCGAGCGCGGCGAGCTGGACGTGCTGAAGATCAGCTACGGCGCGCTGCCCTGGGTCCTGGAGCAGTACGCCCTGCTGCCCTGCGGCGGCGCGCTGGGCCGCGGCTGCGGCCCGCTGGTGCTCACCCTGCCGGGCGTGGACTCCCCCGCCGACCTGGCCGGGAAGACCGTCGCGGTGCCCTCCGAGCGCTCCACCGCCTACCTGCTGTTCCGGCTCTGGGCGGCGAAGGCGGTGCCGGGCGGCTTCGGCGAGATCGTCGTCCTGCCGTTCCACGAGATCATGCCCGCCGTCCGGGACGGCCGGGTGGACGCCGGCCTGGTGATCCACGAGGCCCGCTTCACGTACCAGCAGTACGGCCTGCACAGCCTGGCCGACATGGGCGAGGCCTGGGAGCGGGAGACCGGCCTGCCGATCCCGCTGGGCGCGATCGTCGCCCGGCGCTCGCTCGGCGCCGAGCGGCTGCGGGAGATCGCCGACGCGATCCGCTCCTCCGTCCGGCAGGCCTGGGCGGACCCGGCCGCGAGCCGCGGGTACGTGCTGGCGCACGCCCAGGAGATGGACCTGGACGTCGCCGAGCAGCACATCGGGCTGTACGTCACCGAGTTCACCGAGGACCTCGGCGAGGAGGGCTACGCGGCCGTCCGCGCGCTGCTCACCCGGGCCGCCGCGGAGGGGCTGGTGCCCCCGCTCGACCCGGGTGCGCTGGCGTTCTAGAGCGTTCCGACTTCAGCGCGTTCCGGCTCCAGGGCTGTCCGGCTCCCCGTCAGACGTCGAAGTTGTCGGCCACCGCGCGCAGCAGGCCGGCCAGCTTCTGGCCGGTCGGCTTGGCGGGGTAGCGCCCGCGCTGGAGGCCGGGCAGCACCGCGTCCAGCGTGGTGATCAGGTCCTGGACGATCGGCGCCATGTCGTCGGCGCTCCGCCGCTGGGCGGCGGCCACCGAGGGCAGTGCGTCCAGCAGCTGCACGGCCATCGCCTGGTCCCCGCGGTGGCCGGCGACCACGCCGAACTCGACCCGCTGACCCGGCTTCAGCGACGTGACACCGTCGGGCAGCGCCTTGGTGTGGACGAAGACGTCCCCGCCGTCGTCGCGCGACAGGAAGCCGAAGCCCTTCGTCTCGTTGAACCACTTGACCTGGCCGGTGGGCATCTCGAACAGTCCTCGAATGGGTGTGAGGGATCCCGGCCCTGGCCGGGGATCACTGGGTGGTGGGGAAAGGCGGCCGACCTCGGCTCGGCGCCCGTGGGCGCTCGTGGCCGGCACGCGGTCAGGAGCAGACTAACCGTCCGTCACTGCCTCATCCGCGTTCCGCGAGGGACCCGCGTTCCGAGGCCCGGTGGGGGCGGCGGGAACGGGATCTCGCGGTCACGGGCGACCCGGCACTGGCACGGCCGGGGCGCGGCTCCGCGCGGTCCATCGGCTCACACCCCCGGGTCTGAGGACGCGGGGCGCACCTGTAGCGCCCCTCGGCACCCCGTGCATACCCCCGCTCAACAGGGATCAAAACGTTCAGCTGCCGGGAAACTGCGCAACGTGACCGGCCCGCTCCGGTGGGCCTCCCCGGCGGCCGCTCTGCCAGACTGGGGGCAGTTCCGACCGGCCCGTAGGAGTGAGCAGACGTGAGCAGCCAGAGCGCCGACCCCGGCGACGTGTACGTCAAGGCCGGGGTGATCGTCTTCGGTCTCGGCGCGCTCGCCACCCTGGTCACCTTCGTCCCGCTGTTCCTGCACCTGACGCCGCTGCCGACGGCCGCGTACTGGCTGAGCATGCTGATGCCGGCCGGCTTCCTGGCCGCGCTGACCGGACTGCTGCTGAACGCGCGGGCCCAGCGCCGCCGGATCGAGCCGGTCGAGTCCTGAGGCCCTCCGGCTCCTGAGGCCCGCGGGCCTGCTCCGGCGCCCGCCCTAGCGGTCGGCCAGGTGGCCGGCGAGCCAGTCCGGGAAGCCGGTGAGGTCGTCCAGCACCACGTCCGCGCCCGCCTCGTGGAGTTCCCGCGCGCTGTACGGGCCGGTGGGCACGCAGACCGCGAGGGCGTCGGCGTGCCGGGCCCCGCGGATGTCGCCGAGGTGGTCGCCGACGTAGACGCTCGCGCCGTGCTCGCGCAGCGCGTCGCCCTTGGTCTCCGCCCACAGGTCGCCGATCACGGTGTCCGCGGCCAGCCCGGCGTGCTCCAGGTGGAGGCGGGCGTTCGGCTCGTACTTGCCGGTGATCACCGCGACCCGGCCGCCGTGGGCGCGGACCGCCTCGACGGCGGCGTGGGCGCCGGGCAGGGCCACGGTCGGGGCGAAGGCGTGGTCGCGGTAGAGCTCGCGGTAGCGGGTGACGGCCCGCTCCACCTCGTGCTCCGGGAACCAGTTGCGGATCTCGTCCAGCAGCGGCGGGCCGAGCCGGGTGACCACCAGGTCGGCGTCGATGGGGGTGCCGGTCTCGGCGGAGAGCGCCAGGTAGGTGGCGCGGATACCCGGCCGGGTGTCCAGCAGCGTCATGTCGAGGTCGAAGCCGACGGTGAGCGGGGCGGGTGAGGTCGCGGGCATGCCGCCAGGCTACCCAACGGGTGCCCCGGGCCACGAGGCGATTTGCCCGGGCTTCACGGCGGAACTTAGGTTTGCCTGAGTTGTCAGCGGAGAGGGCCCATGACCGACACCAGCGCACCGCCCGGTGCGCCCCGCGCGCCGTACCGCGCGCCGCGGCGCCGAATACTGTGGCTGGCCGCCGCACTCGTCGTGCTGGCCGCCGCGGTGCTGCTGAGCCTGGCGGTCGGCAGCCGGACCATCCCGTTCGGCGACACGCTGGACGCCCTGCTGCACGGCGGCGACACCGCGAACGCCGTGGTGGTCCGCGAGCTGCGGGTGCCGCGCACCGTCGTCGGACTGGCCGTCGGCGCGGCGCTCGGCCTGGCCGGGGCCGTCATGCAGGGCCTGACCCGCAACCCGATCGCCGACCCCGGCATCCTCGGCGTCTCCCAGGGCGCGGCGGCCGGCGTGGTGGTCGCCATCTCCGGCTTCGGCGTCTCCACCCTCACCGGGTACGTCTGGTTCGGCTTCGCCGGCGCGGTGATCGCCACCGTGCTGGTGTACGGGCTCGCCGGGCGCGGCCGGGGCGGGGCCACGCCGATCAAGCTGGCGCTGGCCGGCTCGGCGACGTCCGCCTTCATCGCCTCGCTCAACACCCTGGTGCTGACCACCGACGCGGCCACCATGGACCAGTTCCGCTTCTGGCACGTCGGCTCGCTCTCCGGACGGACCTCGGACGTGGCCTGGCAGCTGCTGCCGTTCCTGGCCGTCGGCACGGTGCTGGTGGTCGCGGTGGCGCGCGGACTGGACGCGCTGGCGCTCGGCGACGACACCGCGAAGGGGCTGGGCGCCAAGACCGGCCTGGTCCGGGCGGTCGGTGCGCTCGGCGCGACCGTCCTGACCGGCTCGGCGGTCGCGGCGGCCGGCCCGATCGCCTTCGTCGGCCTCGCCGTCCCGCACGCGGCCCGCGCGCTGGCCGGCGCCGACCACCGCTGGATCCTCGCCTTCTCCGCCGTCCTCGGCCCGGCGCTGCTGCTGCTCGCCGACACCCTCGGCCGGGTCCTGTTCCCGCCGTCCGAGGTCCCGGCGGGCGTGATGACGGCGCTGGTCGGCGTCCCGGTGCTGGTGGCCCTGGTCCGCCGCCGCAAGGTGGTGGCGGCATGAGTCCCGTCCCCGGTACGAGCTCCGTCCCCGGCACGGCATCCGTCTCCCGCAAGGGTTCGGTCTCGCTGCGCGGCTACACCGTCGTCCGGGCCGGGCGGGCGTCGTTCCTGGTGCACCGACGCTCGCTGGCCGTCACCGTCGGGCTGCTGGTGGCGCTGGCGGCGACCGTGGTGGCCTCGCTCTGCCTGGGCGAGTCCACCGTCGCGCCGTCCGAGGTGGTCAAGGTGGTGCTCGGCCGGCCGAGCCCGCACGAGCTGGTGGTCGGCGAGTTCCGGCTGCCCCGGGTGGTGGTCGGGCTGCTGGTCGGCCTGGCGCTCGGGCTGGCCGGGGCGCTGATCCAGACCGTCGCCCGCAATCCGCTGGCCAGCCCCGACGTGGTGGGCGTGACCTGGGGCGCGACCGCGACCGTGGTCGGTCTGATGGCGTACGGCGTGGTCGGCTCGACCGGCCAGGCCCCGTACGCGGCGGTGGCCGGCGGCCTGGTGGCCGGGCTGCTGGTGTACGCGCTGGCCTGGCGGCGCGGCCTGCACGCGCAGCGCTTCGTGCTGATCGGCATCGGCATCAGCGTCGCGCTGTCCTCGCTCACGTCCGTCTTCCTCACCAAGGGCGACGGCTTCCAGGCCCAGGCCGCCAAGGTCTGGATGACCGGCAGCCTGAACGGCGCCGGCTACGACCAGGCCGACTGGCTCGCCTGGGTGCTGCTCGCCGCCGTGCCGGTCGCGCTGTGGGCCGCCCGCGCCCAGCGGTCGATCTCCTTCGACGACGCCACCGCCGTCGGCCTCGGCCTGCGCCTGGACCGGATCCGCCTCGGCATGGCGCTGCTCGGCATCGTGCTGGCCTCGTGCGCGGCCGGGGCCGCCGGGCCGGTGGACTTCGTCGCGCTGATGGCCCCGCAGATCGCGCTGCGGCTGGCCCGCTCGGCACAGGTCCCGCTGTTCTGCTCGGCGCTGACCGGCGCGCTGGTGGTGGTCCTCGCCGACCTGGTCGCCCGACGGCTGCTGGCTCCGACGGAACTGCCGGTGGGCGTGGTGACCGGCCTGGTCGGCGCGCCGTACCTGATGTGGCTGCTGATCCGATCCCGCCGTGGAGGTTCCTGATGTCCGAACACCGCCTGGAGGCCCGGGGCCTCACCCTGGCCTACGAGGCGCGCACGGTCGTCGAGGACCTGGACGTGGCCGTCCCGGACGGGCGGGTGACGGTGATCGTCGGCCCGAACGCGTGCGGCAAGTCGACCCTGCTGCGGGCCCTCGGCCGGCTGCTGAAGCCGGTCCGGGGCGCGGTGCTGCTGGACGGCGAGGAGCTGGCGCGGATCCCGACCAAGCGGATCGCCCAGCGGCTCGGCCTGCTGCCGCAGTCGCCGTCCGCCCCCGAGGGCATCTCGGTGGCGGACCTGGTCGCGCGCGGCCGCCAGCCGCACCAGAGCTGGTGGCAGCAGTGGTCGCCGGAGGACGAGGCGGCGGTCGCGGAGGCGCTGGAGCGCACCTCCACCGCCGAGCTGGCCGAGCGGAGCATGGACGAGCTGTCCGGCGGCCAGCGCCAGCGCGCCTGGATCGCGATGGCGCTCGCCCAGGGCACCGACATCCTGCTGCTGGACGAGCCGACCACCTACCTGGACATCGCGCACCAGGTGGAGGTGCTGGACCTGGTCCGCCGGCTGAACGTCGAGCGCGGCCGGACGGTCGTCGCGGTGCTGCACGACCTCAACCAGGCCGCCCGGTACGCCGACCACCTGGTGGCGATGCGGGACGGCCGGGTGGTGGCGCAGGGCGCGCCCGGGGACGTGGTGACGGCCGAGCTGGTGCGGGAGGTGTTCGGACTGGACTCGGTGGTGGTGCCGGACCCGGTGACCGGCACGCCGCTGGTCGTGCCGGGCGCCCCGTGGGCGGCGCTCGCCCCGGACGCCACTCGCGCCTGACGGCCCGCGCTTAACGGCACTTTAAGTGCCATTTCGGACATAATCGACGGCGCCCCGACCCCACCGCGCCGCCAGAGGACCGCCGATGCCCCGGATCTCCCGCCGCACCCTCCTCACCGGCCTCGGCGCGGGCGCGCTCGCGGCGGCCACCGGCTGCACCGCCGCCCGGCGGCCGGCCCCGGCGACCGCGGACGGCCCCGCCGGCGGCGCCTCGCCGTCCCCGACCCCGGTGCCGCCGGTGACGGTGAACGCCGCCACCGGCCCCGTCGTGGTGCCGGGCGCGCCGATGCGGGTGGTCGTGCTGGACACCGACGTGCTCGACTCCGCGCTGACCCTCGGCATCACCCCGGTCGGCGCCGCGCTCCCGGCCCGCGACACCCGCTACCCCGAGTACTGGCCGACCTCCCGGACGGCCGGGATCCGGCTGGTCGGCCCGGCCGGCTCGCCCGACCTGCCGACCGTACGGGCGCTGCGGCCGGACCTGATCCTCTCCAACCAGACCCGCGACGGCGACCGCTACGAGCAGCTCCGCGAGATCGCCCCGACCGTGCTCACCCAGACCGCCGGGGCGCCGTGGAAGGCCGACTTCCAGCTGCACGCCCAGGCGCTCAACCGGGAGGCGGCCGCGGCGGCCTTCGCCGGCGCGTACCAGAAGCACGCCGGGCAGGTGGCCCAGGCGCTGGCGGCGGCCAAGCTGTCCGGGCGCAAGGTGAGCCTGGTGCGGTTCGTGGAGGGCGGCGGCATCCGGCTGTTCGGCCGGCAGAGCTTCCCCGGCACGGTGCTCGCCGACGCCCAGGTCGGCCGGCCGGACGCGCAGAACGTCGACCAGTCCGACACCGAGATCCCGCCGGACCAGCTCGCCAAGGCCGACGGCGACCTGCTGCTCTACGCGACGTACGGCGATCCGGAGCTGTCCGGGGCCAACGCCGCCCTGGCGAGCCCGGGTTGGCAGGCGCTGGGGGCGGTCAAGGGGCACCGGGCGTTCCCGGTCGACGACCAGCTGTGGTTCCAGGGGATCGGGTACACCGGGGCCAACTACGTCCTGGACGAGCTGCAGCGCTTCCTCGGAGCCTGACCCGCCCCCGCGTAGCGGGCCGGGGGGACGCCGACGGCGGCGGCGAAGTCCCGGGTGAGGTGCGCCTGGTCCGCGTACCCCAGCTCGGCGGCGAGCGCGGCCAGGTCCAACCCGCCGTCCGTCCCGGCGCGTTCGGCGGCCTCGTGGAGGCGGGCCCGGCGCAGCACCCACTTCGGGGAGGCGCCGACGTACTCGGCGAACAGGCGCTGGAGGCGGCGGACCGTCAGGCCCAGCTCGGCGGCCAGCGCGTCCACCCGGCACAGGTCCGGCCTGCCGGTGATCCGGTCCACCATCGCGGCGACCTCGGCGGCGACCGGGTCGGGCTCGGGCAGCCGGGGGCGGAGGAAGGCGTCGGCGAGGGCCGCGGGGTCACCGGACGCCCCGAGGACCTCCGCGTTGAACCGGTCGGCCCCGGGCCCGAAGTACTCGGCGGCGGGCACCGACCGGTCGGCCAGCCCGCTCACCGGGTGCCCGGCGAGGGCCCGGAAGGCGCCGGCCCGGAACCGCGCGCCCAGCACGTGCCCCGCGCCCTCCAGGCGGCGGACGAAGAGCGAGCGGTCCACCCCGTACACGCGCGCCCGCGGGGCCTCGAAGACCAGGTGGACGTTGGGGTGGGCGAGCACCTTCTGCTCGTACGGCGGCAGGCCGCGCAGGTCCCAGCGGACCAGCCAGTAGTACTCGAGGAACCGCGCCACGGCCGGGTCGGGGACGAGCCGGTCCACGGTGATCAGCTCCGCCGCCCGGGCGGGGTGGAGCACGCCGCGGCCGAGGCCGGGAGCGTCCGGGGGTTCCAAGGGGTCCAGGGGGTCCAGCGGGTCCGTGCCCATACCGCCAGGCTAGCCGTCGCGTTTCTTCAAGACCGGCCGGTACGGCCCCGCGCAGAATCGGCGCCATGACCGCCCACCCGTTGCACCCGCTCCTGGCCCGCGCCGCCTCCGCCGCCGCCGCTGTCGCCACCGCCGTCCCGGCCGACCAGCCCCTGGACTCGCCGACGCCCTGCACGGAGTTCGACACCCGTGCGCTGATCAACCACTGGGTGCTCTACACCTCGCACGGCCTGGAGCACCGGGCCCGGCGGGTCGAACTGCCCGAGGAGCTCGGCGCGCGGGACTTCACCGCCGACGCCGACTGGCGCTCCGGCTACGCGGCCCAGCTGGAGCGCGCGGTCGCGGCCTGGGCGGACCCGGCCGCCTGGGAGGGGGACGTCGACCTCGGCGGCGCTCCGGTACCGGCGGTCGGGATCGCCCGGATGCTGGTCCTGGAGCTGCTGCTGCACGGCTGGGACGTGGCCCGGGCGACCGGCGGGCGCATCGGGGTGGACGAGGAACTCGCCCTGCTGGCCGGGGAGATCGTGGCGGAGAACGCCGAGCTGTACCGCCGGTACGCGGGCTTCGCCGAGTCGGTGGCGCTGCCGGAGGACGCCTCCGCGTGGGACCGCGCGCTGGCCGCCTCGGGGCGCGATCCGCACTGGAAGGCCTGAGCTCCGGTCGACGGGCCCGCCGGCCCGCCCGCGCCGGTACGGGGGGACGGCGCGGCGCGGCGGGCGGCGCTCAGGCCGGGCGCATCGCCGCGGCGAGCTTCGCGCGCAACAGCCGTACCGCCGGGGACTGCTGGTCGCGGCGGACGACCAGCCCGAGCCGGGCGCAGGTGGCGGCGTCGGCCAGCGGGACGGCCCGCAGCCCGGCGCCCGTGGCGGAGGAGGCGCTGAGGACGGCCACGCCCGCACCGCGCTCGGCGAGCCGGAGCAGGGCGGCCGGGGAGCTGGCCTCGATGTCGACCCGCGGATCGAGGCCGAGCCGGCGGCAGGAGTCCTGGTAGGCGGCGCGCAGGCCGGTGCCCGGGGGGAGGCAGAGGACCTTCTCGCCGCGCAGGTCGGCGAGGCGGAGCCGCGCCCGGTCGAGGGCGTGCCCGGCGGGGACGACGGCGGCGATCGGCTCGTCGACGACGACGGTGTCCTCCAGCCCCGGGGCGGCCTCGCCGGTGTAGCCGATCAGGGCCAGGTCGAGGGAGCCGGCCAGGACCTGCGCCTGGAGGTCCTCGGAGTGCCCCTCGTGCAGGCTGAGTTCGATGCCGGGGTGGCTGCGGCCGAGGTCGGCGACGGTGTCCAGGAAGGGCGGGATCGAGCAGCCCATGATCATGCCGAGCCGGACCCGGCCGCGGACGGCGTCGGCGAACTCGGCGGCGGTGTGCTGGATGGCGTCGAGGGTGGCCAGGGCGTTCCTCGCCAGCGGGAGGACCGCCTCGCCGACCGGGGTGAGGCGCACCTGCCGGCCGGTCCGGTCGAGCAGCTGCTGGCCCAGTTCGCGCTCCAGCTTGGCCACTTGGGTGCTGACGCCGGACTGGCTCACGTGCAGCCGGGCGGCCGCGGCGGTGAAGGTGCCCTCGTCGACCACGGCGGCGAAGTAGCGCAGCTGGTGCATCTCCATGGGCGACGACGATAGGCGACCGGACCCCTGCGGCATAACCAGAAGAGATGGACTCCATCCGATCCATCTGTTGGACGGATGGGTTGGATGCTCGGGAGGATGGTGGCATGACGACGACGAAGACCGCGCGTGAGCTTGCCGAGACCTACTTCACCGCCTGGGAGGCGGGCGACTTCGAGACCGTCCGGGGCCTGCTGGCCGACGACGTCGACTTCGTCGGCGCGCTGGGGACGGCCTCCGGGGTGGAGGAGGCGCTGGCCGGGCTGAAGGGGCTCGGACAGGTGCTGGAGAAGATCGACGTGAAGGTCCGGGTGGCCGAGGGCGACGAGGTGATCACCTGGTTCGAGCTGCGCACCAGCATCGCCCCGCCGGCGCCGACGGCGAACTGGATGCACGTCGAGGACGGGCGGATCACCCGGATCCGGGTGACCTTCGACCCGCGCGGGCTGCTGGCCGGTTTCGGCGGCTGAGGGGCCTCGCGGCCGCCCGCGGGACGCGTGCGGGGGCCGCGACCGACCCCGCTCGGTCACTCACCCGAGCAGTCATCCCCCGCAGGCGACGCGGGACGGGGCGCGCTACCACTGGGTGAAAGCCCCCACTCCCCTCCGGGAGCCCCACCATGAGCGAATCGACGATCCCCGCGCCCACCGTCGGTGCCACCGTGCACCACGTCGAGTCGGACGGGAAGGCTGGTCCGGCCCTCGCCCACGGCATCCTCATCGGCCCCCGCACTCTCCTGGTGCCCGATCCGCCGCGCACGGTCGGCGACCCGTGGCAGAGCCTCGCCGTCCGCATCACCGTCGCCCCCGACCCGGGCGACGGCGCCGAGGCCCTGCGCGTGGCCGGCATCAGCCTGGCCGCCTTCGCCACCGACGACGTCCGCGGCGCGGCGGCCTTTCTGACCCTGCTCACGCCGTCACGGCACGCGCCCGCCCCCGGGGAGGTCACCCGGGACCGGCTCAACGACACCCTGCGGCAGTACCACGGCGACCTGTGGGCCGCCCACGCCGCCCTCGGCTATCCGGTCCGTCCACCGGAGCGCGCCACCCCGCCGGAACCGTGGTGGTCCGACATCCCGGTGGAGGGGTTCCGGGAGTTCGACGACAACTGGTGCTGCCTCGGCTCGAACACCTCGTGCTGCCGGGAACTCCGGTTGTGACGGAGGTCGCGACAGACGGCGTCCGCCGCCGGGGGTCACCGACCGCCACGGCGGCGGACGCCGCGCTGGCACTGGCGGTCACCGTCCCCGACGTCTTCTTCTACGCGGCCCCGCTCGCGACCGGGACGAACGTCCGCGACCAGCTGCTGCTGGCCGCGTTCGCCGTCCCGGAGGCCGTCGCGCTGACCTTCCGCCGACGGTGGCCGGAGGCGGTGTTCGCCGTCGTCTGGGCCGCCGCCGTGGGCGCGGCCCTGCTCTCCCTGAACAGCGGCTTCGCCTTCACCCCCTTCTTCGGCGTACTGCTCGCGCTGTATACGACGGCCCGGCTGAGCGGCCGGCCCGCCTCCGTCGCCGCCCTCGTGCTGACGGCCCTGCCGATCGCCCTGGCCATCTGGTACCCGGTCGCCGACGGGGCGGTGCCTCCCTCCCGTCGGACGTCGTACCTCGTCAGCGGCATCGCCTACTTCCTGCCGATCACCGCCGTCGCCTGGGGCGCCGGCCGCCGGGTCCGGGCCGCCGCCCTCGCCGCCGAGCGCGACCAGCGCGAACTCGCGCGCGCCCGCCAGGCCGTCCTCGGCGAACGCGTCCAGATCGCCCGGGAGTTGCACGACATCGTGGCCAACGCGGTGGCCGTCATCGTCATGCAGGCCGACACCGCCCGCTGCACCGCGCCCGCCGACGCCGACCGGCTGGCCGGCACCCTCCGCGACATCGAGGAACTGGGCCGCAACGCGATGGCCGAACTGCGCCGCATGCTCCGGCTGTTGCGCACCGCCGACGTCCCCATGACGGACAGGGCCGGGCGCCACGGGCTCGCCGACCTGGGCCCGCTGCTGGAGGACGCCCGACGCGCCGGGGTCCTGATCGACCTGGAGGTGCGCGGCACCCCGGCCCACCTCGACGACAGCGTCGACCTGACGGCCTACCGGCTGGTCCAGGAGGCCGTCACCAACATCATCAAGCACTCCGGCGCCGGCAGCCACGCCTCGGTGCGGATCAGCTGGTCCGAGGTGCTGACCCTCGACGTGGTCGACGACGGCGCGGGCCGCCGCCCCGAGGCCCGCCGGGGACTGTCCACCGGGCACGGCCTGCTCGGACTCGCCGAGCGGATCGCGCTGTTCGGCGGCGAGCTGACCGCCTCGCCCTACCGCACGGGCTTCCGGGTCACCGCCACCCTGCCGCTCTCCCCGCCGCTCTCCCCGCCGCCCGGCACGGCGGGCTGACCGGCCACGGCGGCTCCCGGCCTCACGGCGCCTCCTGCTGCTCCGCGTACCTGGTCGTGAAGCCCAGGACCGCCACGTACCGGCCCTCGGCCGGCCCGGTGACCTCGCTCGGCCGCACCGGCTGCCAGGCCAGGTACTCGGACCGCTGCCCCTCGTCGTTCCGGTAGCGCCGGCCGCCGTACTTCTCGTACCAGTAGTCCTCGCCGGAGGTCAGGAGTTCGGGGCCCGGCGGCCGGGAGACGCTCACGACCAGCTCCGTCCGCACCGCCTCGTCCGTCGCCGGCCTGAACTCCACCGACGGGGCGATCGGCCGGGCCGCCGCCTCCGCCACCTCCTCCGGGGTCGGGTCGGCGGGCGGCTGGTGGGCGTACTCGTCGGCCGCGACCAGGCCGCTCCACCGCTGCGAGCTCCGCCAGCCCTCGGCGTCCAGGTACCGGTCCAGTTCGGCCAGCCGGGAGCGGACGTCGCCGCCGTCGAAGGCCAGGTACACGTTCACGGTCCGCTCGCAGGCCACCGGCAGCCACAGCCCCCGGAGGAACAGGCCGCCGCGGTAGTCGGTGCGGCACACGTCGACCGTCGACCGCCCCAACCCCTGGGCCCACGGCAG
This sequence comes from Kitasatospora sp. NPDC001225, assembly GCF_053597855.1. Lineage (NCBI taxonomy): Bacteria > Bacillati > Actinomycetota > Actinomycetes > Kitasatosporales > Streptomycetaceae > Kitasatospora > Kitasatospora sp. NPDC001225. Next base: position 17,175 of record NZ_JBSFJC010000031.1, on the reverse strand, counting down.
CAGTTCGGGCAGCCGGTCGATCCGGTCGGCCATCCGCCGCTCGGCCGCCAGGCGGGCCTCCTCGGTCTCCGGCGCCCGCGCCACCCCCGGGACGTCCGGCGGGGCCGGAATGGCCGTGTCGCGGTAGAACCGCCACCCGGCCCAGCCGCCGAACACGACCGCCACTCCCAGGAGCGCGATCAGCGCCCACCTCAGCCAGAACCGAACCACACCCACCCCCGGTCTCCACCCACCCCGCTCGGGCATCGTACGGGCGCGAACGCGTCGGCGGACGGGCGATGCCGCCGAAGGGCCGTCCCGGCGACGGATCCCGGCGCCAGGGCGTGACGGTCACCCGCCGGATGTGACGGTCACCCGCCGGAGCGGATCGGCTCGCCCGTCCGGTGCAGGTGGGTGAAGATCTCCCGGTAGGAGCGGAACAGGCCCGTCTCGTAGTACGCGACGCCCTTCTCGGCGCAGAACTCCCGGGTGATCCGGGCAGCCCGCCCGAGCGCCGGAGTCGGCATGCTGGGGAACAGGTGGTGCTCCACCTGGTAGTTGAGGCCGCCCATCACCGCGTCGATGAGCAGCCCGCCGCGGACGTTGCGCGAGGTGAGCACCTGGCGGCGCAGGAAGTCGAGCTTCATCTCCGGGGTCACCATCAGCATGCCCTTGTGGTTCGGGGCGAAGACGCTGCCCAGGTAGACGCCGAACAGCGCCTGGTGCACGGCGATGAAGGCGACGGCCTTGCCGGCCGGGAGCGCGGCGAACACCAGGCCGAAGTAGGCGAGGAAGTGGACCACCAGCAGCACGCCCTCCAGCACCGGGCGCTTCACCACGGGCCCGCGCAGCGCGCGGAAGCTGTTGAAGCTGAGGTTGAGGCCCTCCAGCAGGAGCAGCGGCACGAACAGGTACGCCTGCCGGCGGCCGATGAACCGGGCGACGCCGCTCGCCTTCCGGGCCTGCCGCTGGGACCACACCAGGAGTTCGGGGGCGACGTCCGGGTCCCGCTCCTCGTGGTTCGGGTTGGCGTGGTGGCGGGTGTGCTTGTTCATCCACCAGCCGTAGCTCATGCCCATCAGCAGGTTGGCGGCGATCCGGCCGCCGATCTCGCTCGGCACCCGCCGGTCGAAGACCTGACGGTGCGCCAGGTCGTGGGAGAGCAGGCCGATCTGGGCGAAGACGACGGACATCGCCGCCGCCAGGCCGAGCTGCCACCAGGTGTCGCCCAGCGCGAACAGGGCGTACCAGCCGCCGAGGAAGGCGGCGAACACCAGGGCCATGCGGGCGGCGTAGTAGCCGGGGCGCCGGTCGAGCAGGCCCTCGTCGACTATTCGGCGGGTCAACTGGGCGAAGTCGCTGCCGCCGCTCCCGGACCGGGAGGAGGGGGCTTCGGGCGCTTCGGTCGTCATCACGGGCTGCGCGGACATACCCCGGAGTCTGTCAGTGACAGGCCCTCCAGCGGAACGGGGAAAGCACCCGCCCCGTACGGGTGTTAGCCCCCTTGCCGCGAGGGGTGCCCGCCTGCCGCGCCGATCGGCGGGCCGGACCGTCGGACCGGCGGGCCGTCGCGACGGTCGACGGCACCGGCCGTCAGCCCGCTTCCGGCCGCCCGAACAGCTCGTCCAGGTGGTACGCGAGGACCGCGAGCGCCTGCTCACCGGTGCGCTGGCCGCCCAGCACGCTGGAGCCGAGCCCGTTGACCATCGCCAGCAGCCCGGCCGCGACCGCCTCGACGTCCCGCTCCGGCCCGATCCCCCCGGCCTGCTGCGCCGCCCGGAGCTGCTTGGCGAGGAAGCCCTCCAGGACGACCGGCGGCTGCGCGGCCTGCTTCGCCAGCACCTCGGGGTCGCCGAGCACCAGCGCGTAGTACGCCGCGTACGTCCTGGTGATCCGGCGGCTCTCGGCGTCCGTCGGCAGGATGCAGGACAGGATCGCCGTCACCACCTCCCGGGGGGCCCGGGCCTGGCCGATCCACCGTTCCATCCGGGCCTGGAGCTGGGTGCCGAGCCTGGCCAGGGCGTCCAGCAGCAGGCCCTCCTTGGTCGTGAAGTAGTACTGGACGAGCCGCAGCGAGACCCCGGCCTCCGTGGCGACGGCCCGCATGCTGGCGGACTGCAGGCCCTGGGTGTCGGCGATGCGCAGCAGGGCCTCGGCGATCTGCCGGCGGCGTTCCTCGTGGTCGACCTTCGCGGTCATTCCGGCCTCCGTCTGTTCGTCCCGCTTCACTTGGTACACCCGTATCATGCATGTGATACACATGTACCATGCGAATCAGCGAGTTCAAGAACGGCAAGGCCGAAGCCCGCTTCCGCGCCGCCTACGAGCGCGCGCTGACCGAACTCCGGCCGGGGCCCTGGACACCGCTCGACGTCCCCACCGGCTACGGCACCACCCGGGTGTACCGCACCGGCCGCGCCGAGGGGCGGCCGATCGTGCTGCTGCCCGGCTCCGGCGGCAACGCGCTGATGTGGCACGCCCACCTCGACGCCCTCGCCGCACAGCACCCCGTGATCGCCGTGGACACCGTCGGCGAACCGGGCGCCAGCGTGCAGAGCGCCCCCGTCACCGACGGCCGCGACGCCGCCGCCTGGCTGGAAGAGCTGCTCACCGCCCTCGACCTGCCCTCCGCCCACCTGGTCGGCTGCTCCTACGGCGGCTGGATCGCCCTCAACCACCAGATCCACCACCCCGGACGGACCGCCGCCCTCACCCTGGTCGAAACGGCGGGCCTCGCCGACCTGGACCGCCGCTTCTACACCTGGCTCGTCCTCGGCGGCCTCGCCGCGACGGCCCCGCGCCCGCTGCGCCCCCGGCTGGCCCGGCTGGTCGGCAACAGCGCCGTCCTGGAGACCGAACTGATGGCGCTGGTCCGCGCCTCGATGGGCTTCCGCCGCCGCCTGCCCCCGGCCGCCACCCTCACCGACCGGGAACTCGGCCGGCTCACCGCCCCCGCCCTCTTCCTCCTCGGCGAACGCAGCGCCCTGCACGACGCCCGGGCCGTCGCCGACCGCCTGCACCGGCTGGTGCCCACCGCCCGGGTCGAGATCGTCCCCGGCGCCGGCCACGCACTGCCCACCGACGACCCGGCGGCCGTCACCGCCGGCATCCTCGGCACGGCCGCGCGGCAGGCCGGCTGACCCGGGGCCTACGACCCGTCGACCGGCCCGCCGAGGGCGGCGCGGACCAGGCGGGTGACCGCCGGGGTGGCCACAGCCAGGTCGGCCCCGCCGCCCACGGCTCCCGCCGCCTCCGCCTCCGCCGCCAGCGCGTCATAGGTCTCGAAGGCGGTGAGCACGAACAGCAGGCGCCCCGCGTCCGCCGGGGCGTCGGGCAACCGGCCGGCCAGCACCGCGGCGCCCTCCCGGCGGCGGGCGTCGCGGTCGGCGATGACCCGGCCGACCTCCTCGTCGAGCGCGGCGAGGGCGCGCAGGCGGCGGGTGCAGACCCGGTCGACCGCCCAGAAGCCGCCCATCACCTCGACGAAGCGGTCCACCGCCGCCCAGGGGTCGGCCTGGGTGAAGGCCTCGGCGAGCCGGGCCATGCCGCCCTGCTCGGCGAGGGCGTCGCAGACCGCCTCCAGCAGGCCCGCCTTGGAGCCGAACTGGTAGTAGACGGTCGCCCGGGCGACGTCCGCGCGGCGGGCGACCGCGTCCAGCGAGACCCCGCCGGTCTCGGCCAGGTGCGCGCGGGCGGCCGCGACGATCCGGGCGCGGGTCTCGTCGACCTCCGCCTGCCGCTGTCCCATCCGGTAGGACCGGGGGCTCATCCCGCTCGCCTCCACTCGTTCCGTGTGAACTGGCAGTATCGCCGATCGGTTCACCCGGGCGGGGAAGGCCAGGCGCCCGGCGGAGCGGGCCCGGCGCTCAAAGCATGACCCGCCCGCCGCTGACGTCCAGGGTCTGCCCGGTGATCCAGGAGGACGCGTCGGAGGCCAGGAAGAGCGTGGCCGAGGCGACGTCCGCCGGCTCGCCGAGGCGGCCCAGCGGGTGCGCGGCGGCGACCGCGGCCTGCACCTCGGGCGGCATCTGCGCGGCGGTCCGCTCGGTGCGGACGGCGCCCGGCGCGATGGCGTTGACCCGCACGCCCTCACCGGCGACCTCCAGCGCGAGGTGCCGGGTGAACATCAGCACCCCCGCCTTGGCCGTGGCGTACGCCGCGGAGGCGCCGCCGGCCAGCCGGCCGGCCGTGGACGCCATGGTGACGATCGAACCGCCGCGGCGGGCCAGCAGGCCGGGCAGGAAGGCCTGGACGGTGAGGAAGGTGGCGGTGAGGTTGCCGTCGAGCACGGCCCGCCAGTGCTCCTCGGTCTCGCGGACGGTCGGTACCGGGTAGCCTCCGCCGCCGGCGAAGGCGGCCAGGGTGTCGACGGGGCCGAGGTCCCGCTCGATCCGGGCGGCGGCGGAGCCGAGTGCCGCCGCGTCCGTGCAGTCGGCGACCAGTCCGAGCGCCCGGACCCCCTCCGCCCGCAGGCCCTCCGCCACCTCCGCCAGCGCCTGCGCGTCGCGCCCGAGGACGGCGACGGCCGCGCCCTGCCGGGCGAAGGCGCGGGCGGTCTCCGCGCCGATGCCGCGGCTGCCGCCGGCGACCACGACCACCCGGCCGTCCAGGTCGGGGTACCGATCCTGCCGAACTCCCATGTTCCATCGCTCCTTCGGGTTCGCACGCGCGGTGCGCCGTGGTTCACTTGATTTCATTCATACAGTCCGTCTGAATGAATGACAAGGCGCCATCCGAGACCGAACCATCCCGAACCATCCCGAGGAGGGAACCGATGAGGATCGCAGTCGTGGGTGCCACCGGACGCACCGGCCGTCTGGTGGTCGACCTCGCACTGGCCGCCGGACACACCGTCACCGCCGTCGCCCGCGACCCCGCCCGGCTACCGGAGTACGCGCACGGCACCCCGCTCACCGCCCGGGCCGACGTCGGCCGGCCGGGCTCCCTGCGGGGGCCGCTGAGCGACCAGGACGCCGTCGTCGCCACCCTCGGCACCACCGGCCGCCGGACCGCCACCACCGTCTTCTCCGACGGCGCCCGGGAGTTGACCTCGGCACTGCGGGACGGCGGCGCCCGGCACCTGGTCACGATGAGCTCGGCGGGGCTGGACACCAGCCGGCTCCCGCGCGCCCAACGGGTGGTGGCCAGGCTGGTGGTCGACCGGCTGTACCGGGAGGTCCACCACGACCTGGCCCGGATGGAGGCGGTGCTCGCCGGCTCCGACACCGCCTGGACGGTCGTCCGCGTGCCGATGCTCAAGGACGGCCCGCCGTCCCCGGGCCCGCAGGTCTCGTACGACCGACCGCTCCCCCGGGCCGGCACCGCCACCCGCGCCACCGTCGCCCACTGGATCGTCGACCACCTCGGCGACCCGACGACCTTCCGCCGACTCGTCCACCTCGCCGACGACTGACGCCCCGCCCGCGCCCGGCGCCACCGTCACACAACGGCGGCGCCCACGCCGTCGTGGACGGCTCCGGCTGCTTCGTCCGCCAGTAGCCCTGCCCGGCGGGGGCCGGACCGGACCGGCCCCCGCGCTCAGCCCTGCTGCTGCGGCGGGCGGCGGCGCAGGGCGAGCAGCAGCAGGACCACCGCCGACAGCACGGCGGACAGCCGCAGCACGTTCGGGGCGGACGACCAGCTGATCGCGCCCAGCGGCGAGCCCGACTGGAGGCCGCCGCCCTGTCCGCCGGCCTGCTTGGCCTGCTGCATGGAGTAGAAGGTGGACACGCTCATCGTGACCAGCGGGATGCCGAGGATCACGAACTTCCGCATCAGGTCGGAGATCTGGCGGGACAGGTAGCCGAGGCCCCAGCCGGCCAGCATGGCCGGGAGGAAGCCGGAAACCGCTCCGCCGACCAGCAGGGCGCAGGAGAGCAGGATCAGCGGGGAGGGCTTGCGGGCGGGCGCCTCCTTCTCCGCCTCCTGGCCCTTCCCCTTGGCCTTCCCCTTCCCTCTCGCCTTGGCCTTGCCCCCGGCCTTCCCGGCCGGGGCCTCGGGCGGCGCGGGAGGGGCGGCGGGGGCCGGCCTGAGCCAGCCCCTGCGCGGCTTCTTCGTCAGGTCCGCGGCGGGCGCCGCCGCCGTCTCCGCCGCCTCCGCCGCCGCCTGCTCGGCGGCCTCCTCGGCGGTGCGCTGCCCGGGGATCGGCTTCGGCGCGGGCCGCGGCCCGTCCGAGAAGTCGAAGAGCGTCATCGTCCACGGGCCGGTGCTCGACACCGTCGTCGGCGGGGGCCCGTCCGGCCGGTCCCCGGCGACGGTCTCCGGCAGGTGCAGCGGCACGGACGGGATGCCGCCCGCGCTCGGCGCCGGCGGGTCGTACACGCTGTCGGGGTCGAAGTCCGGAGCGGGAACGGGGGCGGACGGAGCCTCCGGAGCGCCGCCGTACGCGGCCTCACCCGAACCGGCACCCGAGCCCGAACCCGAGCCGGTGTCCGAAGCGGCGTCCGGGCCCGCGTCCGGGCCGCCGACCGAACGCTCGCTCCACGGCCCGCTCTTGCGCCACCACTCGCCGTCCGTCATCACCGACCACCCCGCCTCGCCCGTACCCGGCCGCCCACCGAACCGCCCTCGGCGTGACGCTACCCACCCCGCCCCCGCCCGCGCGAGTCCGTCCGCCGGTACGGCGGAGCGCCGGAGGTGCGCCCGGACGACGGACACCCCGTCGTCCCCGCGCCCGACTAACCTAGGTCGAATGACCACACAGCAGGGCCCTCAACGCCGGGGCAGGTCCGCCACCGGCCCGCGCACCCTCGCCGAGGAGTTGCGCGCCCGTCCCGACGACGCGCTCGCCGCCCTGCTCCGCTCCCGCCCCGACCTGCTGAACCCCGTCCCCGGCGACCTCACCCAGCTGTCCGCCCGGCTCTCCTCGCGCGCCTCCGCGCTGCGCGCCCTGGAGCGGCTCGACCGCTTCACCCTCCAGGTCGCCGAGGCCCTGGCCACCGCCCCGGACGGCACCTCGCTGAGCACCGTCCGCACCCTGCTGACCGGCCCGGCGAAGGTCAAGCCGCACCCCGGCGCCACCCCGCTCACCCCCGCCGACCGGTCCGCCGTCGCCACCGCCCTGCCGCGCGCGATCGCCACCCTGCGCGACCGGGCGCTGCTCTGGGGCCCGGACAACGGGCTGCGGCTGGTCCTCGCCGTCCGCGAGGCGCTCGCCCCGACCGCCGTCAACCCGGGCCGCACCGGCCTCGGCCCCACCCTCGCCGACGCCACCGTCGGCATGTCCCCGGCCCGGCTGCAGCAGCTGCTCGCCTCGGCCGGGGAGCCCGGCACCCCGGACCCGGTCAGCGCCGTCGCCTCGCTCACCACGCTGCTCACCGACCGCGCCCGCTGCGCCGCACTGCTCGACACCGCGCCCGAGGCCGCGCTGCGGCTGCTGGAGCGGCTGGTCTGGGGCCCGCCCACCGGCACCGTCCCGGACGCCACCCGCCCGGTCACCGCCGAGGACGCGCAGAGCCCCGTCGAGTGGCTGCTCGCCCGCGGCCTGCTGCTGCCCAGCAGCCCCGGCAGCGTCGTGCTGCCCCGCGAACTGGCCCTGCACCTGCGCGGCGGCCGCACCCACCGCACCGTCGAGCCGGTCCAGCCCGAGCCCGCGCCCGCCGCCGCCCCGCGCGACCCGCAGGCCGTGGACGCCGCCGCGGCCGGCCAGGCGCACACCGCCGTCAAGACCGTCGAGGAGCTGCTGGACGGCTGGGGCCTCACCCCACCGCTGACCCTGCGCGCCGGCGGCCTCGGCGTCCGCGACCTCAAGCGCACCGCCCAGGCCCTGGAGAACACCGAGCAGCAGACCGCCTTCTGGCTCGAACTCGCCTACACCGCAGGCCTGCTGGCCCCCGACGGCGAGGTGGACGAACGCTGGGCCCCCACCCCGGGGTACGACGCCTGGCTGCACCTGGACACCGCCGAGCGCTGGTCCGTCCTGGCCGGCGCCTGGCTCGCCGCCACCCGCGTCCCCGCCCTCACCGGCACCCCGGACGGCCGGGGCAAGCCGCGCGCCGCCCTCGGCCCCGAACTCGACCGCACCCTCGCCCCGTCCGTCCGCCGCGCCACCCTCGCCCTGCTCGCCGAACTGCCGCCCGGCACCCCGGCCACCGCCGAGGAGCTGCTCCCCGCCCTGCGCTGGCAGCGCCCGCTGCGCGGCGGCCCCGTCGGCCCGGACGGCCGCGACCTGCGCGACGAACTCACCGCCTGGACCCTCGACGAGGCCGAACTCCTCGGCATCACCGGCCGCGGCGCCCTGGCCGCCCCCGCCCGCGCCCTGCTCACCGCCGAGTCCGACCCGGCCGAGGTGCTCGCCCCGCTGCTCCCGCAGCCGCTGGACCACGTGATCCTCCAGCCGGACCTCACCGCGATCGCCCCCGGCCCGCTGCTCACCCCGCTCGCCCAGGCCCTCGCCCTGTGCGCCGACATCGAGTCCAAGGGCGGCGCCACCGTCTACCGCTTCACCCCGGCCTCGGTGCGCCGCGCCCTCGACGCCGGCCGCACCGCCACCGACCTGCGGGCCTTCCTGGAGCAGCACAGCCGTACGCCCGTCCCGCAGCCGCTCGCGTACCTGGTCGACGACGTCGCCCGCCGACACGGCGTCCTGCGGGTCGGCGCCGCCTCCTCCTACCTGCGCTGCGACGACCCGTCGCTGCTCGGCGAGGTCCTCGCCGACCGGCGCTCCGCCGACCTGCGGCTGCGGCTGCTCGCCCCCACCGTCCTCGCCTCCCAGGCCGCCCCGGACGTCCTGCTCGCCGCCCTGCGCACCATGGGCTACGCCCCGGCCGCCGAGTCCGCCGAGGGAGACGTGCTGATCACCCGCCCGGACAGCCGCCGCACCCCGCCCCGGACGGCCCCCGTGCCCGTCCCCGACGGACCGCCCGCCCCCGACGACACCCTGCTCGCGGCCGCCATCAAGGCCATCCGGGCCGGCGACCGCGCCGCCACCGCCACCCGCCGCGACCCCGCCCCCGACCCGCGCCGGCTCCCCCGCACCGCCGCCGCCGAGACCCTGGCCGCCCTCCAGACGGCCGTCCTGCTCGGCGAGCGCATGTGGATCGGCTACCTCAACGCCGAGGGCATCGCCAGCCAGCGCATCATCGACCCGGTCAAGGTCGAAGGCGGCTTCGTCACCGCCTTCGACCACCACGCCGACGAACTCCGCACCTTCGCCCTGCACCGCATCACCGGCGTCGCGGAACTCGACGAGTGACCCCGGGGAGGCCGGGGGCCTTCAGTGCCCCTGCTGCGCCTCCTTCATCTTGTCCTGGACGGCCTTGTCCGCCAGGCTGCCGATCTGCCCCTGCCCGACCGGCATCGACCCCCCGGTGACGGTGTCCGCCAGCAGGAACCCGGGCGCCGCGAGCAGGCCGCCGGGCCCCTCGCCGATGCCCGCGAGGGCGTGGGCCGAGCCGGCCGAGGAGGCGGTGGCCGCGAAGGCCGAGCCCATCAGGGCGAGGGCGGTGAGAACACGCTTCGACTTCTTCATGACCAGCTCAACGAGCGAGTACGGACGGTGGTCACTCCGGGCGGCTCCCGCGCACCGCCCGCGATGCGCGACACTGGAGGGTCTGCGTCAATCCACCCTGTCAGCCAGTGGAGGGCTTCCCCGCGTGAACGACGGACCGCTCATCGTCCAGAGCGACAAAACTCTTCTCCTGGAGATCGACCACCCCAGGGCCTCCGACTGCCGTCGCGCCATCGCGCCGTTCGCCGAGCTGGAGCGAGCGCCCGAGCACGTGCACACGTACCGGGTGACGCCGCTCGGGCTGTGGAACGCGCGGGCGGCCGGGCACGACGCCGAGCAGGTGGTGGACGCCCTGGTGACGTACTCGCGCTACCCGGTGCCGCACGCGCTGCTGGTGGACGTGGCGGACACCATGGGCCGGTACGGGCGGCTCCAGCTGCTCAAGCACCCGACCCACGGGCTGGTGCTCACCACCACCGACCGGCCGGTGCTGGAGGAGGTGCTGCGCTCCAAGAAGGTCGTCCCGCTGGTCGGCGCCCGGGTCGACCCGGACACCGTGGTGGTGCACCCCTCCGAGCGCGGGCAGATCAAGCAGGTGCTGCTCAAACTCGGCTGGCCCGCCGAGGACTTCGCCGGGTACGTGGACGGCGAGGCGCACCCGATCGACCTGGACGAGGACGGCTGGCAGCTGCGCCCGTACCAGGCGCAGGCCGTCGAGGGCTTCTGGCACGGCGGCTCGGGCGTGGTCGTGCTGCCCTGCGGCGCCGGCAAGACGCTGGTCGGCGCGGCCGCGATGGCGCACGCCAAGTCGACCACGCTGATCCTGGTCACCAACACCGTCTCGGCCCGCCAGTGGAAGCACGAGCTGGTCAAGCGCACCTCGCTCACCGAGGACGAGATCGGCGAGTACAGCGGGACGAAGAAGGAGATCCGCCCGGTCACCATCGCCACCTACCAGGTGATGACGACCAAGCGGAAGGGCGTCTACGCCCACCTGGAGCTGTTCGACGCCCGCAACTGGGGCCTGGTGGTCTACGACGAGGTGCACCTGCTGCCCGCGCCGGTGTTCAAGTTCACCGCCGACCTCCAGGCCCGCCGCCGGCTCGGCCTGACCGCGACGCTGGTGCGCGAGGACGGCCGCGAGGGCGACGTGTTCAGCCTGATCGGCCCCAAGCGCTTCGACGCGCCGTGGAAGGAGATCGAGGCGCAGGGCTACATCGCGCCCGCCGACTGCTGCGAGGTGCGGGTCACCCTGACCGACTCCGAGCGGCTCGCCTACGCGACCGCCGAGCCGGAGGAGCGCTACCGCTACTGCGCCACCACGGCGACCAAGCGGCGGGTGGTGGAGGCGCTGGTCAGGAAGCACGAGAAGGACCAGACGCTGATCATCGGCCAGTACATCGACCAGCTGGACGAGCTCGGCGAGGCCCTGGACGCCCCGGTGATCAAGGGCGAGACCAGCAACGCCCAGCGCGAGAAGCTCTTCGAGGCCTTCCGGAACAAGGAGATCGGCGTCCTGGTGGTCTCCAAGGTCGCGAACTTCTCGATCGACCTGCCCGAGGCCACCGTGGCCATCCAGGTCTCCGGGACCTTCGGCTCCCGCCAGGAGGAGGCCCAGCGCCTCGGCCGGGTGCTGCGCCCCAAGGCGGACGGCCACTCGGCCCACTTCTACTCGGTGGTCGCCCGGGACACCGTGGACCAGGACTTCGCCGCCCACCGGCAGCGCTTCCTGGCCGAGCAGGGCTACGCGTACCGGATCATGGACGCGGACGACGTGCTGTGACGCACGGGCGGTAGGCCGTCCCGGGAACGGACACGGCCTTCAGTACCGGACACCGTCGCGCCCGAGGAAGATCACGCGCGCGGCGGTGTCCAGGGCGATGCCGACGTTGCGGACGGCGGTGCTCAGCGGGTTGCGGTGGCGCCCGGAGACGGCGGTGGCGCCGGACGGGCCGGGTCGGGGGGTTCGGTTCGTGGTGCTCATGTCTTCAACGGTAGGCACCCGACCGGCGGTCGGCATCACTCCAAAGGCCGTATCCGCAGGTGCGCGGCTCGTCCGCCGGGTGTACGGCGGCCCCCGAGGCCGGGGTAGGGCGAACCCCGAGGCCGGTACGGCCGGAACCCCGGGACCCGCGCGGCTGGCCCCCAGGGGCGGACGGGTCTAAGATCGTCCGTCTGCCCCCTCCCGAACCGTGGTACCTGCTGAAGTCCCGCAGGCAGCCGGGGGAGGTACCGACCGTTCGGCAACCGGTCGGCCGTACCCACCGTGAGCTCCTACGATCCGCTGCGCCCGCCACCGGGGCAGCCGGGAAGGTTCGCTGTGCCCGCCACCTCCACCACCGACCCCCTCCAGCGCGAACGCGACCACCTGGCCGCCTCCCGGGCCGCGCTGCGCGCGATGCGCGAGGACGTCGAGTCGCTCGACATCCGCGACGTGACCGGCACCTGGGTCACCGCCCTCGTGCTCCAGAACCAGATCGAGGCCAGGATCGCCGCCCTGGCCGACCTCTCACACACCCCGCTGTTCTTCGGCCGCCTCGACTACCTGCACGCGATCAGCGAGGAGCTGAGCGAGGGCAGCGGCGGCGAGAGCTTCTACATCGGCCGCCGGCACGTCCACGACGCCGACGGCGACCCGATGGTGATCGACTGGCGCGCGCCGGTCTCCCAGCCGTTCTACCGGGCCAGCCGCACCGACCCGATGGACGTCGACCGCCGCCGCCGCTTCGGCTACACCGGCGGCGAGCTGACCGCCTACGAGGACGAGCACCTCAGCGACCCGGCCGAGACCGATTCCGCCTCCGCGCTGCTGGCCGCCGAGATCGAGAAGCCCCGCGTCGGCCCGATGCGCGACATCGTCGCCACCATCCAGCCCGAGCAGGACGAGATCGTCCGCTCGGACATCACGGGCACCATCTGCGTCCAGGGGGCGCCCGGCACCGGGAAGACCGCCGTCGGCCTGCACCGCGTCGCGTACCTGCTGTACGCGCACCGCGAGCGCCTGGCCCGGACCGGCACCCTGGTGATCGGGCCGAACAACGCCTTCCTCTCCTACATCGAGCAGGTGCTCCCGGCCCTCGGCGAGCTGGAGGTCGCCCAGGCCACCGTGCAGCAGCTGGTCGGGCACGTCGAGGTGAGGGGCGAGGACGACCCGGAGGCGGCCCGGCTGAAGGGCGACGCCCGGATGGCCGAGGTGCTGCGCCGGGCGGTGCGGTCGGGCATCGCGCTGCCCACCGAGCCCTGCGTGGTGGTCCGCGGCTCCCGCCGCTGGCGCGTACCGGTGTACGAACTGGTCGAGATCATCGAGGAGTTGAAGGGCCGCGAGACCCGCTACGGCGCGGCCAGGGACGCCCTGCCGCAGCGCATCGCGCACGCCGTGCTGCTGAAGATGGAGCAGGGCGGCGAGGCCCCGGACGACCGGGTGCAGGACGCGGTGGCCCGCAACAGCGCCGTCAAGGCGGTGGTCAAGGAGTGCTGGCCGGCCGTCGACCCGGCGAAGCTGGTCCTGCGGCTGCTCTCCGAGCCGGAGTTCCTGGCCGCCTGCGCCGAGGGCGTGCTGACACCCGAGGAGCAGCGGGCGGTGCTGTGGCCCAAGCCCGGCCGCTCGGTGAAGACCGCCCGCTGGACGGCGGCCGACGCCGTCCTGGTCGACGAGGCCACCGACCTGGTGCAGCGCACCCCCTCGCTCGGGCACGTGGTGCTGGACGAGGCCCAGGACCTCTCCCCGATGCAGTACCGCGCGGTCGGCCGCCGCTGCACCACCGGCTCGGCGACCGTCCTCGGCGACCTCGCGCAGGGCACCACCCCGTGGGCGACGGCGAGTTGGCCGGAGGCGCTGCGCCACCTGGGCAAGCCGCAGGCGCACATCGAGGAGCTGACCAAGGGCTTCCGGGTGCCGGAGGAGGTCATCGCGTACGCCTCCCGGCTGCTCCCGGCGATCGCCCCCGGCCTGGCCCCGGCCTCCTCGGTCCGTGAGGCGCCCGGTTCGCTGACGATCCACCGGATCGCGGACGGCGCCGCGGAGGGCGACACGGACGCGGACACGGACACGGACGGCGGCACGACCGGCGACGCGGCCGGCACGGAGGCGGTCCTGGCCGCCTGCCGGGAGGCGCTGGAGCACGAGGGCTCGACCGGCCTGATCGCCGCCGACGCCCGCGTCCCGCGGCTCGCCGAGGCGCTGACCGCGGCCGGCCTGCCGTACCTCTCCCCGGGCGACGAGACCAGCGCGGAGGCCCGGCTCACCCTCGTCCCGGCCTCGTTGGCCAAGGGTCTGGAGTACGACTACGTGGTGCTGGACGAGCCGGCCGCGGTGGTCGCCGGGGAGCCGGACGAGCGGACCGGCCTGCGGCGGCTGTACGTGGCGCTGACCCGTGCGGTCTCCGGGCTGACGGTGCTGCACCGCGAGCCGCTGCCGGAGCAGCTGCGGTAGTGCGCGGAAGGGCCGGTCCGCGGACCGGCCCTTCCGTACGAACGCCCGCACCGGCGCACCCGCGCTCAGGCGTCGATCAGCGCCCGCCACTCGGCGACCTTGGCCGCGTCCACCGGCGTGCGCCAGCCGTCGACCCGCACCGCGCCGCCGACATGGAAGGCGTCGAAGCCCTCCGCCCGCAGCTCCTTCAGGTGCTCGGCCCGCAGGCCGCCGCCGATCAGGATCCGCTGCCGGTACCCGGGCTCGCCGGCCCGGGCCAGCTCGGCCGACAGCACCTCGCGCCCGGCGTCCACCCCGGCGGCCGCGCCGGAGGTGAGGAAGGTGTCCAGGCCGGGCAGCCCGCCGACGGCGGCCCGCAGGGCGGCCCGGTCGGCGCTGTGGTCGATCGCCCGGTGGAAGGTCCAGCGGCAGCCGGCGATCGCCTCGGCGACGGCCGTGGTGGCGGCCAGGTCGACGGCGCCGTCGGCGTCGAGGAAGCCGAGCACGAACTCCTCGGCCCCCTCGGCCCGCAGCGCGGCGGCCCGGGCGCACAGCCCGTCCACGTCGCCGGGGGCGAAGCCGTCCCGGATCCGCAGCATGACCCGCAGCGGGATGCCGACGGCGGCCCGGATCCGGCCGAAGTCCTCGACGGACGGGGTGAGCCCGTCGGCGGCCATGTCGGTGACCAGTTCGAGCCGGTCGGCGCCGCCCGACTCGGCGGCCTGGGCGTCCTGGGGCGTCAGCGCGATGACTTCGAAAATTGGTCTAGACATATTCGACAGCCTGCCACATCGGACCGCCCCCGGAAACTCCCAGGGGGCCGTTCCGGTCACGCCGGAACGGCCCCCCGAACCCCCCGGTCACGCCGGACCGTGGACCGCCCCGATCGCACCGGACGCCCCGACCGCCTCCGACCGGCCGAACCGGTGCACCGCCACCGCCACCAGCACCAGCGCGGCCACCGACGGCCCCACCGCCGGCAGCAGCTGCGAGACCCCGCCGGACCCGCGCCAGATGTTGAACAGGCAGCCCGGCCCGGCCAGCACCAGCGCCGCCACCCCCGCCGCCGTCGGCGCCACCCGCCCGCGCAGCCCGGCGAAGGTCAGCAGCAGCGGGACGACCAGCATCACCACGAACCACGCCAGGTCCAGTGGGAAGGTGGTGTCGTCCCAGCTCTGGGCCGCCTCCAGCAGCCCGCCCACGGTCCCCGACGCCAGCACCAGGCCGGCCGCGCGCAGGCCCGGCCGGGGCAGCAGGTCCGTCGGCGCCGCCGCCAGCAGCAGCGCGGCCAGCACCAGCGGCAGCGTGGCCATCGCGATGTAGCCGCTCCACCACAGGTCGAAGGAGGAGGACCAGACGGCGTCCGCCAGGTTGTAGAGCCCCACCGCCCCCAGGACCAGCGCGCTGCCCCGCACCGCCGTCCACCGCCCCAGCAGCCCCGCCACCAGGAGCAGCACGGCGGCCACCGGCGGGCAGAACGACGAGAAGTAGGCGCCGTACGAGTCGTCCCAGGAGAGCAGGTTGGCGATCCGGTGCGCGGTGGTCAGCCAGGCCACCAGCGTGGCGCCGGCCACCGCCCCGGCGAGCATCGGCGCGACCACCGCCAGCAGCCGCCCGGCCGCCGTGGCGCCGGTCAGCCCGAGCCGCACCCGCAGCCCGTACACCGCCAGGCCGAGGACCTCCCGGGCGACCGCGAGCCGGCCGCCCGCCGCCGTCGTGTCGGCGAACACCTCGGCCAGTTCCTCGCCGCGCTCGCGGCGGTACGGCTCCGGGTAGAGCTGGAGCGCGGCCCGCAGCACCGCGGAGGGCCCCGCGCCGATCACCGGTGTGGTCATGAGAGGCCTCCCCCCGTCGCGGGCCGCCCCTGCGACCCGGTCTTGCCCGGCAGCATCGACCGGATCCTGGTCAGCCGGCGCTCGGCCTCGGTGGCGACCGCCCGCAGCCGCTCCGCCTCGGCGGCCAGAGCCTCCCGGCCGGCGGCGGTCAGCGCGTAGCTGCGCCGGGCCCGGCCGTCCACCACCTCCTCGGCGGCGACCTCGATCAGGCCCTGGCCCAGCAGCCGGTCGAGCGCCCCGTAGAGCGTGCCGGTGCGCATCTTGACCCGGCCGTCGGAGATCGCGGCGATCTCCTGGATGAGCGCGTAGCCGTGCCGCGGGGCGTCGGCCAGCGCGGTGAGCAGCAGCAGCGTGGGCTCCTGCATGGAGCGTTCTGTCATACGACTACATATATCGTCAACCTACCTATAGGTCCAGCGCCCACTCCCCCGGGTCCGGCACCCAGCCGGGCCGCCACAATGGTCGCCATGCCGACCACCGAGGACGCCCCGCCCGCCGAGGAACCGCTCACCGACGCGCCCGCCGAGGGCCCGCTCGCCGACCCGCCCACCGACGACCTGCTCGCCGCCTGGACCGCCCTGCTGCACCGCTGCGGGGCCGCCGTCGACCCCGAGCCGTACGGCCGGGAGCTGCTGCGCCGCTGGTCGGAACCGCAGCGCCGCTACCACACCGCCGCACACCTGCGCGCGGTGCTGGGCCTGGTCGACGAGCTGGCCGGGCACGCCGCCGACCCGGAGGCCGTCCGCCTCGCGGCCTGGTTCCACGACGCCGTCTACCGCCCCGACCGCACCGAGAACGAGGAGCGCAGCGCCGCCCTGGCCGTCCGCGCGCTGACCGCCGCCGGGCTGCCCGCCGAGCGGGTCGCCGAGGTCGAGCGCCTCGTGCTGCTCACCGTCGGCCACGACCCCGCCCCCGGCGACCGCGACGGCGAGGTGCTCTGCGACGCGGACCTCGCCGTCCTCGGCGGCTCCCCCGAGGCGTACGCGGCGTACGCGGCCGCGGTCCGCGAGGAGTACGGTTTCGTCCCCGCGCCGGACTTCGCGGCCGGCCGGGCCGCCGTCCTGCGCCACCTGCTCGCCCTGCCGGACCTCTACCGCACCCCGGCCGCCCGCGAGCGCTTCACCGCGGCCGCCCGCGCCAACCTGACCGCGGAGCTCGGCACCCTCTGAGGCCCGTCAGCCCCACCGCCCGCGCACCCGGTCCGCGACGGCCACTCCCCCTGTCACGGCCAGGACCCGCCCGGCCACGGCCCACCACGCGTCGTGGCCGGCCCCCGCCGCCTCCAGCACGGCCCACCACAGCCCGAGCCCGCAGCACCCGCCCGCCACACCCCACACCCAGCGCCCCATGCGCGCACCGTACCCACCCGCGCACCACCCCCGGAAGGCACCCCCGGCCCCGAGCCGGGCTAGGGCCTGTCTTCAAACTCCCGTCGTCCGCCCGGAGGGCGGGCGGGGCGGCGTTGGGGTGCGTGCATCGCAAGGCGGAGGAGGGAGCCACTG
>NZ_JBSFJC010000030.1:0-76257 GCF_053597855.1 Kitasatospora sp. NPDC001225 | reverse complement strand
CGCCGCCCCACCCGCATCCACACACTCTGCACCCAACACGGCATCGCAACAACGGCCTGAGCCTGACCTAGATCGAATACTTCGCCAGCAGAGTCGCCCGCCCGACTTCCTGCGCAGCCGCACACGACACCCCCTCTGCGGAGAAACCTGTAGACCGGTCGCCATATTCGCCACACGGGAACCGGGGGTGGCCCGCGCGAGAAGTCGGCCCGGCCGACTTCCTGTGCGCGATCGGGCCAGCCAGGTCGAGGTTCACCAGGTGCTGCATAGGAAGTCGGCGGAGTCGACTTCTCGTGCGCAGAGGGGCGAGGCCGGCGGCGATCTATGTAGTCCGACCGTCATATCCCTCGCGCGTGCATTGGACTGGCTCGCATGAGAAGTCGGCTGGGCCGACTTCTTGCGCGTTTACGAGCGGGTGGGCCTGGCTGTGCCCAGAACTATGTAGACCGGCCGTCATATTTTCCCAGGTCCTGCACAGGAAGTCGGCGGGGCCGACTTTTCGTGCGCAGGGTGGGGTGCGGGTCGGCAGGATCTGTAGACCGGTCTGCATATTCCTCTCGGAGGGTGCATGGAAGGTCGGGCTGATCGACTTCTCGTGTGCGGAGGGGCGGGGGCGGCAGCAGGCTATGTGGCCTGGTCTTCGCCCGCGTTGGAGGAACTCGCGCGAGAAGTCGGCTGGGCCGACTTCCTGTGCGCTTTCGGGCTGGCCGGGCCTGGGTGTACCTGGGGCCAGGTAGGCCGGCCGTCGTATTTGTCCGGGTTCTGCATAGGAAGTCGGCGGGGTCGACTTTTCGTGCAGGGGGTGTGGGCCAGTAAGGGTGTGCAGGCCGGTCGTCGCATTCGTCGCAGGGGATGCGTGAGAAGTCGGCCGGGCCGACTTCCTGTGCGGGGCGGGGAGTCGGTGGGGCGTAGGGTCGCGGGTCGGGCAGGGGCGCGGGTCGGGGAGGGCCGGATGATTTCGCGGGCGCAGGCGGTGGAGGCGGGGCAGCGGTGGATCAACGGGGATCTGCCGCAGGGGGCCGGGGTGGTGCGGCGGGTGTGCACCCATGAGTTCGAGCTCGGCTGGGTGGTGTGGGCGGAGCCCGCCCGGGCGGTGGTCGACCCGCGGACGGGGGAGCGGCGGGCGCCCGAGGAGGTGGGGGCGGCTTGCGCCGTGGTGGACCGGGAGAGCGGGCGGTTCACGGTGTGGCCCTCGGTGCCGGTGGACGAAGTGGTGGGGCTGTACCGGGACTTCGTCGGCGCGGGCGGCTACGACCCGACCCTCCAGCCGGCGACCGGCCGGGGCGCCAGGGCCGAGCTGACCTACCGGGACGGCACCGGCGAGGAGCGGTCGCTGGCCCTGCGGTCCGCGGCGGGCCTGCCGCACCCGGCGCTGCGCGGCTGGTGGTGGCTGCGCGAGCAGGGCGTCGCCGCCGAGGAGGTGCTGGCCGTCCGGACCGACCTGCGGCCGAGCGCCCTGCCCGGCGGCTACTGGTCGTACGCGCTGGCCGCCGAACTGCCGGACGTCCGGCTCGACTTCGAGCTTCCGTACGGCCCGCGCTTCGACCACCGAGCGGCCGCCGTACGGGCGCTGCCCGCGCCGCCGGACGGTCCGGCCCGCAACCGGGTGCCCTTCCCCCGCGCGGTGCGCGACGCGTCCGGCGGTCCCGGCACATCCGGCGAGCACGACGCCGTGCTCGCCGCCCGGCTCGCGGAGCGGTTCGGCCCGGCGGGCGTCCAGCGCTTCGAGCCGGCCGACGTCGCCCGGGCCGAACTGCCCGGGGACGCGGCCGCGCTGCTGCTGGCGGTGGGCGTCCCGGTGGCCGTGCCGGGGTTCTTCGCGCTGCACCACCCGGGCGCGGAGGCGATCGCCGACGGCACCCGCCAGGGCACCGTCCTGCCCCCGCTCGCCGCGCACCTGGCCGGACTCGGCCGCGGCACCCGGGTGGCCGAGCGGGAGCGCCTGGCGCTCGCCGGGCAGCTGGTGCTGGGGACGGACGGCTGGGCGCTGCTGGCCCTCGACCCGGTGGACGGCGCCGTCCGTGCGGTGGACCCGGACTACGCGACCGCCCGCCACTGCAACGCGGACCTGCGCGCCTTCGTCCGCTGCCTGGAGGTGTTCGCCGGCTGGTGGCCGGCCCTGCGCGGGCTCGACCCGGTGGCCGCGGGCGCGGCGGTGGACGCCCTGCAGCGCACGCTGGCGGCCGTGGACGGCACGGTCTTCGCCGACCCGGAGAACTGGTGGGCCGTCATCGTCGAGCAGCTGTGGGACGGCCTCCTCTGACGGACGGCGGGCCGCCGGAAGACCGGCCCGCCCACCGGCCCACCCACCGGCCCGCGGACCGGTTCCGGACCGGTGCGAATACCGCCGCACCCCCTCTCACCAGGGCCCGGATCGCGTAGCGTGGAGAGTTATGCGACTCGGTGTGCTCGACGTAGGTTCCAACACGGTCCACTTCCTCGTGGTGGACGCCCATCCGGGCGCTGCTCCGCTGCCCGCGTACTCGCACAAGGCCGAGCTGCGTCTGGCGGAGCTGCTGGACGAGGACGGTGCGATAAGCGAGGCCGGGGTCGAGCGGCTGGTCGGCCACGTCGCGTCCTCGCTGCGGGTCGCCGAGGACAAGGGCGTCGTCGACATCCTCCCGTTCGCGACCTCCGCCGTGCGCGAGGCCGCCAATGGCGAGGAGGTGCTGCGCCGGGTGGCCGCCGAGACCGGCGTCGAGCTGCGCGTGCTCTCCGGGCAGGACGAGGCCCGGCTCACCTTCCTGGCCGTCCGCCGCTGGTTCGGCTGGTCCTCGGGCCGGCTGCTCAACCTGGACATCGGTGGCGGTTCGCTGGAGATCGCCTGCGGTCTGGACGAGCAGCCGGACGTCGCCTGCTCGCTGCCGCTGGGCGCCGGCCGGCTGACCGCCCGCTGGCTGCCGGGGGACGTCGCCGACCCGGAGGGGCTGCGCGAGCTGAGACGCCACATCCGGGCCGAGCTCGCCACCGTGGTCGGCGAGATCACCCGGCTCGGCCCGGCCCGGCACGCGGTCGCCACCTCCAAGACCTTCAAGCAGCTGGCCCGGATGACCGGCGCCGCCCCCGCCGACGCCGGTCCGTACACCGACCGCCGGCTCACCCGCAGCGGGCTGGCCGCCTGGCTGCCCCGGCTGTCGGCGATGACCGTCGCCGAGCGTGCCCGGATCCCCGGAGTCTCCGAGGGCCGGGCCAAGCAGCTGCTGGCCGGCGCGCTGGTCGCCGACGCCGCGATGGACCTGTGCGGGCTGGAGGAGCTGGACGTCTGCCCGTGGGCGCTGCGCGAGGGCATCATCCTGCGCCGCCTGGACACCATGGACAGCCCGGCCGACCGCCGCCGCCCGGCGCTCACCCCGTAAGCCGGGCGCGCACCCCGGGGCGCGCACCCGGGCGGCCGCCCGGACAGTCGTCCGGACCCGTCCCGACCGACCGCCGACCGACCGCCCCGGGGCAACGTGCCGATGGTCACTGCGCCGGTCATCCCGCCCCGTTCGCCGCGTGCTCCGCATACGCTGTCTCCCGTGGTGCAACCAGCGGGCGAGGACGGAACGCAGGAGGACCGCACTCCCGGGAGCGGGCAGTCGCGGCCGGACGGCCCGCGCCGCAGGCTCGGCAAGGCGGTCACGGGCGCCACCGCCGCCCAGGCCGCCAAGCAGGCCTCGAAGGCGGTCAAGGCCGCCCAGCGCACCGCGAAGACCGCCGCGGCGAAGACCAGCGCGGCGAAGACGGCGCGAACGGCGAAGACGGTGAGAACGGCGAAGACGGCGAAGACGCCCACCGCGAAGCAGCCCGCCCCGAAGACGAAGCAGCCCGCCGCCAAGGCCGCCCCGAAGGAGACCCGCACCGCCCGGGCCGCCGGCGCCGCCAAGGCCGCCGTCCAGTCCGTCCGCTCGGTCAAGGCCGCCAAGCGGGACGCCGCCCGCCCGCCGCTGCTGCGCACCACCGACCGGCTGGTGCTGCCCCGGCATCCGGCCCTGCACATCCCGGACACCAAGGTGGCGCTGTCCACCGCCTCGGTGTACCCGGCGAGCACCGCCGTCGCCTTCGAGCTGGCCGCCAAGCTCGGCTACGACGGGGTCGAGGTGATGGTCTGGAACGACCCGGTCAGCCAGGACATCGACGCCCTGCGCCGGCTCTCCGACGCCCACCGGCTGCCCATCCTGGCCGTGCACGCGCCCTGCCTGCTGATCACCCAGCGGGTGTGGAGCACCGACCCGTGGACCAAGCTGGTCCGGGCCCGGGCGGCGGCCGAGAAGCTCGGCGCGAGCGCCGTGGTCGTCCACCCGCCGTTCCGCTGGCAGCGCCAGTACGCCCGGGAGTTCGTCGAGGGGATCCACCGGATGGCGGGCGAGACCGACGTCCGCTTCGCCGTCGAGAACATGTACCCGTGGCGCTACCGCGACCGCGAGATGCTCGCGTACGCCCCCGGCTGGGACGTCACCGACGAGGAGTACCGGCACTTCACCATCGACCTCTCGCACGCGGCCACCTCCCGGATCGACACCTTCGCCATGGTCGAGCGGATGGGCGACCGGCTCGCCCACGTCCACCTGGCCGACGGCAGCGGCTCCGGCAAGGACGAGCACCTGATCCCCGGCCGCGGCAAGCAGCCCTGCGCCGAGCTGCTGGAGCACCTCGCCCGGACCGGCTTCGACGGCCACGTGGTGCTGGAGGTCAACACCCGCCGCTCGGTCTCCCCCGCCGAACGCGAGGCCGACCTGGCCGAGGCCCTCGCTTTTACCCGCTTGCACCTGGCCACCCCCTCGCGCGTACGCTGAGCCGTCCGGTCCGCCCGGGCGTCAACTGCCGTACGAAGGGGGACGCATGACGGAGAGTCGGAACTACCGCGAGGCCGCCGCGAGCTTCGGCGGGGTCGCCGCCGAGTACGAGCAGGGCCGCCCCGGCTATCCCGACGAGCTGTTCGACGCGCTGGAGCGGCTCTGGGGCCGCGGCCTCGCCGGTGCCCGGGTCCTGGACGTCGGCGCCGGGACGGGCATCGCCACCCGGCTGCTGGCCGCGCGCGGCGCGGAGGTCGTCGCCGTCGAGCCCAGCCCCGGCATGGCCGCCAGGTTCCTGGCCTCCTCGCCGGGCCTGCCGCTGGTCCGGGGCACCGGTGACGACCTGCCCTTCCACGACGGGTCCGTCGACCTGGTCGCCTACGCCCAGGCCTTCCACTGGACGTACCCCGAGAAGTCCGTCCCCGAGGCGGTCCGGGTGCTGCGGCCCGGGGGCGCGGTTGCCGCCTGGTGGAACGTGTACGACGAGACCGTGCCGTGGATCCGGGCCAGGAGCGAGCGGATGGCCGCCGCCCTCCCCGGCCGCTTCCACGGCTACGGCGGGATCAGCGGCCACGTCGGGCACTTCGCCCCGGCCGGCCTCGCGGTCGAACGGACGGCACTGCGCTGGGAGCGGCGGGTCACCGTCGAGCACGTGCTCACCGACCTCACCTCCCGCTCCTACCTGGCCTCGCTCAGCCCCGAGGAGCGCGCGCCGGTGCTGGCCGCCGAACGGGAGGCCATGGTCGCCGCGTTCCCGGACGGCGTCGTGGTCGAGCCGTTCAGTCTGGACCTCACCGTGGCCGTCAAGCCCGGCTGACGCCCGGAGCCCGCCCGCACCGCCGTCCGCCCGCATCGCTGCCCGCCCGCCCGCGTCCCCGCCTGCCCGCATCGCGGACGGACCGTCCGCCGGCCGGACGGCGGGCGTAGGCTCGGTACCCACAGCGGCCCCCGAACCCTCCCAGCAGCGGGGTGCCCGCGAGAGCCCCGAAGGAGTGGAGCACAGTGCCCGAGCTGAGGTCCCGTACGGTCACCCACGGTCGCAACATGGCAGGCGCCCGGGCGCTTCTCCGGGCGGCCGGCGTAGCCCGCGAGGACTTCGGCAAGCCGATCATCGCGGTGGCCAACTCCTTCACCGAGTTCGTCCCCGGGCACACCCACCTCCAGCCGGTCGGCCGGATCGTCTCCGAGGCGATCAAGCAGGCGGGCGGCATCCCGCGCGAGTTCAACACCATCGCCGTGGACGACGGCATCGCGATGGGCCACGGCGGCATGCTCTACTCGCTGCCCTCGCGCGACCTGATCGCCGACTCGGTCGAGTACATGGTCAACGCGCACTGCGCCGACGCCCTGATCTGCATCTCCAACTGCGACAAGATCACCCCGGGCATGCTGATGGCCGCGCTGCGCCTGAACATCCCGACCGTCTTCGTCTCCGGCGGCCCGATGGAGGCCGGCAAGGCGACCCTGGTCGACGGCACCGTGCGCAAGCTCGACCTGGTCGACGCGATCTCCCAGGCGGTCAACGAGAACGTCTCCGACGAGGACATCGCGATCATCGAGGAGAACGCCTGTCCCACCTGCGGCTCGTGCTCCGGCATGTTCACCGCCAACTCGATGAACTGCCTGACCGAGGCGATCGGCCTCTCGCTGCCGGGCAACGGCTCGGTGCTCGCCACCCACACCGCCCGCCGGGCCCTGTACGAGCGGGCCGGGCAGAACGTCGTCGAGATCGCGAACCGCTACTACGGCGGTGACGACGCCTCGGTGCTGCCCCGGGCGATCGCCACCCGCGCCGCCTTCGAGAACGCCATGGCCCTGGACATCGCCATGGGCGGCTCGACCAACACCATCCTGCACCTGCTCGCCGCCGCCCAGGAGGCCGAGCTGGACTTCGACATGCGGGCCATCGACGCGATCTCCCGCAAGGTGCCCTGCCTGTCCAAGGTCGCGCCGAACGGCTCGTACTACATGGAGGACGTGCACCGGGCCGGCGGCATCCCGGCCATCCTCGGCGAGCTGTACCGGGCCGGGCTGCTCAACGAGGACGTCCACACCGTGCACGCCGACTCGCTCGCCGAGTGGCTCAAGACCTGGGACGTGCGCGGCGGTTCGCCGTCCGCCGAGGCCGTCGAGCTGTGGCACGCCGCCCCCGGCTGCGTCCGCTCCGCCGAGGCCTTCTCGCAGTCCGAGCGCTGGGAGTCGCTGGACACCGACTCGGCCAAGGGCTGCATCCGCAGCGCCGAGCACGCCTACTCGGTCGAGGGCGGCCTGGCCGTGCTGTACGGCAACCTCGCCGAGGACGGCTGCATCGTGAAGACCGCCGGCGTGGACGAGTCGATCTGGACCTTCAGCGGCCCGGCCGTCGTGGTCGAGTCCCAGGAGGACGCGGTCGAGGCGATCCTCGCCAAGCGGGTCAAGGAGGGCGACGTCGTCGTCATCCGCTACGAGGGCCCCAGGGGCGGCCCGGGCATGCAGGAGATGCTCTACCCGACCTCCTTCCTGAAGGGCCGGGGCCTGGGCAAGGCCTGCGCGCTGGTCACCGACGGCCGCTTCTCCGGCGGCACCTCGGGCCTGTCCATCGGCCACGCCTCCCCGGAGGCGGCCTCCGGCGGCACCATCGCGCTGGTCGAGGACGGCGACACCATCGCCATCGACATCCCCGGCCGCCGGATCTCCCTGGAGGTCCCGGACGAGGTGCTGGCCGAGCGCCGCCGCGTCCTGGAGGCCACGGGCGGCTACCGGCCGAAGAACCGCGAGCGCCAGGTCAGCCAGGCCCTGCGGGCCTACGCCGCGATGGCCACCTCCGCCGACAAGGGCGCCGTCCGCGACGTGTCCAAGCTCGGCTGAGCCCGAGGCGAACACCGGGCCCGCACGGAACCGGAACGCCGGGCCGTACGGAAGCGGAACACCGGGCCCGCACCGAACCGGAACGCCGGGCCCGCACCGAACGAGGAGGAGCCGTCCCACCGGCCGGGACGGCTCCTCCGCCGTGTGCGGCGCTCGGGTGATAATCGACGGCGTGAGCGAGCAGCCCCCCACCCCCGCCCCCACTCCCGCCGGCGCCCCCGAGCCGGAGCCGATCCGCTTCTTCGGCACGTCCTGGCTCAACCGGGACAACGGCTACTGGCCGCGCCGGGTCGGTGTCTCGGTCGGCGCCCTGGCCGCGACCGCCGCCGCCGTGCTGGTGCTGCGCTTCGGCATCGAGGGCATCGCGCTCTCCGAGGACGGCACCTTCCTCAACGGGCTGCTGACCGCCGCCATCGCGGTCTGCTCGATGATGGCCGTACGGCGCACCTGGAAGGTGCTCACCGAGGGCCGGGACCAGCTGACCGGCTGGATGGCCGAGGACAAGTCGCTCGGCGCGGTCTGGCTGATCGGCGGGGCCGGCAGCCTGGCCGCCTACTTCGTCCGCAGCCTGGTCGAGGCTCCCGGCGAGGCGGTCCGGCGGGCCGCCCACGAGCGGGCCGTCGCCCAGTACGAGAAGCGCCAGGCGGGCCGCGGCCGCCGGCCCGACACCAAGGCGCCGGGCCGGGCCAAGCGCAAGCGCTGACGTCGGTCAGGTCCGGCTGGCGGAGCCGCAGTTCCCGGTGCCCGGCGGCACCCGGTCCCGGTCGTACGGGTCCGCGGTCGGCCCGGTCGGTACCGGGCCGGGCCGGGTGGACCGGTCGAACTCCGGGTGCAGGAAGCCGTCGTAGCGGCCGCAGGCGCTGTTGCCGAAGCTCTCCACGGTCTCGTCGATCGCGAGCTTCCCCGGATCGACCTGGTACTTGGCCGGGTCGTAGAAGTGGAAGGTGTCCACCTGCCGGACGATGGTCCGGACCGTCTCCGCGAGGTCCGCGGAGCCGTTCGCCGAGGCCGCCTGGTCGGCCGTCTTCGGGCCGGGGCGCAGCGCGTACACGTAGCTGACGTCGGCCCGCATCAGGACGCCGTTCTCCCCGTCGGCCGTGACGTCGATCCGGCCCCGCACCTTGACCACGTCGGTGACCGGGACGGCCTCCCGCGGGTCGAAGCGGGTGAACCAGGCGGTGGGGTCACTGGTCGCCGAGGGGTGGTCCAGCGACGCGGCCGCGGCCTCCCGGGTGCGGCCGTCGAGCATCGCCAGCGCGGCGTCCGGGCGGCCGCCGGACACCACCTTCGGGTCCAGGTGGGCCGCCGCCAGGTAGGCCCGCACCGACTGCAGCCGGGCGGCCACCTCGTCGGCACCGAACGCGCCGGTGGCCCGGGGGGTCTTCGGCAGTTCGATCCCGTCCGTGCCGGTGGCCCAGTCCTCGGCGGGGGAGCCGGCCCACGGGTGGTCGGGGGTCGGCTGCCGTCCGTCGCGCTCCGCCGCCGGGCTCGCGGAGACCGGGTGGTCGGAGGCGTAGCCGAAGTGGGTGGAGTACCAGAACTTCAGCCCGTCGATGTTCAGTGCCACGAGCAGCACGGCGACGGTCAGCAGGACGTAGAGCGGCGTGCGCCACTCCCGGCGGCGGCGCGGACGCGGGTCGCCCCACGCGTCGACCGCCCGCGCCGGGCGAACGGGCTTGCGGACGGGCTTGCGGCGGAAGCGGCGCCCGCGCGCCGGGGGGCCGTCGTTGACCGAGCGGCGGCCGCCCGGATCGACCGGCGGGGTGTGCTTCCACCGGGCGGACAGCATGCGGGTGCGCCCGCTCTGCTCCTTGACGGTGGCGCTGCGGACGAACTCCTCGTCCAGGACGAGGTCGGCGAACGGGTCCTTCCGGCCCGCCCCGGACGGGTCGGACCCGTTCGGCTCGTCGCCCCCGGCGGGGCGCGGTTCCGGTTCTTCGGCGATCGGCATCGCGCCAGTATGCCGACGGGGTCTGACGATCCGTCGATCGGGGGCACACCGTGTGGTGAACACCTGTGCGTCGTCCGCGGGACGGGTGCCATTCGTCCGGAAGCGCGCCGGTGCGGGCGCCCGCTCAGTCCTTGCCGCGGGCCTGCTTGACCGAGCCGACCACCCCGGCGATCGCCAGCAGCAGGCCGGCCGGCAGCAGCGAGATGAAGAAGGCGCCGAACAGGCCCTCGTCGCCGAGGAACAGTTGGGCCAGCGTGTTCAGGACCAGCAGCCCGCCGGCGGCCGGCAGCGCCGACTGCCACGGGTGCTCGTTCGCCCAGCGGCGCAGCCTCCGGTCGGTGGTGTCGCGCCGCAGCCGGCCGCCGACGGTGCCGACCAGGAAGAAGAAGAACAGGCCCCAGCCGGCCGGTGAGGCCAGCATGCTCAGCGACCAGTCCCCGGTGATCGCATCGATCCCCAGGGCCGTCGCCCCCACCACCGCACCGACCCCCGCGGCGGTCCGCCACGGGCCCACGGTCGCCGAGGCGACGGCGAGTTGCCGGTTCTCACGTCGGGACATTTCGTCGTGTGCCATGGCTCCACGGTGCGCCCGCGGGAGCCGGGAGGCCATAGGGGAAACCCCCGAGATTTCTCCCTAGGGGCCTGTCCTCCGCCAGGCGGCCGGGTGGGCGGCGACCACGGAGCGGACGGTCCCCGCGCGGGCCGCCGGGCGGTGCGAGGATGGCGGCAGTACCGAGGCAAGGAGCGGGAGCGGACCATGGGCAGCAGCGGAGCACACGGACAGAAGATCGCCTTCCTGGGCACCGGCAAGATCGGCGAGGCCCTGCTCTCCGGTCTGCTGCGGGCCGGCAAGGACCCGGCCGACGTCCTGGTGACCGCCCGCCGTCCCGAGCGGGCGGCCGAACTCGCCGACCGCTACGGCGTGGTGGCCGTCTCCAACGCCGAGGCCGCCAAGCTCGCCGACACCCTGATCCTCGCGGTCAAGCCACAGGACATGGGCGCCCTGCTGGAGGAGCTGGCCCCGCACGTCGGCGCGGACCGGCTGGTGATCTCGGCCGCGGCCGGC
Organism: Kitasatospora sp. NPDC001225; assembly: GCF_053597855.1. Lineage (NCBI taxonomy): Bacteria > Bacillati > Actinomycetota > Actinomycetes > Kitasatosporales > Streptomycetaceae > Kitasatospora > Kitasatospora sp. NPDC001225. Next base: position 65,618 of record NZ_JBSFJC010000030.1, on the reverse strand, counting down.
GTTCCCACCGCCTGGTTCGAGGAGCGGCTCGCGGCGGGCACCCCGGTGGTCCGGGTGATGCCCAACACCCCGGTCCTGGTGGACGAGGGGATGAGCGTCATCTCGGCGGGCTCGCACGCGGGCGAGGAGCACCTGGCGCGGGCCGAGGAGATCTTCAGCTCGGTCGGCAAGGCGCTGCGGCTGCCCGAGTCCCAGCAGGACGCGGCCACCGCGCTGTCCGGCTCCGGGCCGGCCTACTTCTACTTCCTGGTGGAGGCGATGACCGACGCCGGCATCCTGCTCGGGCTGCCCCGGCAGGTGGCGCACGACCTGATCGTGCAGTCCGCGATCGGCGCCTCGGTGATGCTGCGGGACTCCGGCGAGCACCCGGTGAAGCTGCGCGAGGCGGTCACCTCCCCGGCCGGCACGACCATCGCGGCGATCCGCGAGCTGGAGAACCACGGGGTGCGGGCCGCCCTGCTCGGCGCCCTGGAGGCGGCCCGGGACCGCTCCCGGGAGCTGGCCTCGGGCGGGAAATGACCGCTGCGCGACCCCTCCCGTAATCGCGGCGCACCCCCTACGCTCTCGCCAACATCGTCCTACCGGCCGGTAGCGCGGTTCGTGTGGAGTCCGCCTGGAGGTCCGCTTGAGTGCCGCCCCGCCCGTGGTCCCGCCCGTTCCGCCCGCCGCGTCGCCGTCCCCGGTGGCGCCCGGTCTGCGCACCGGGCGGGCCGCGCTCGCCGCCGCCTTCCTGCTCCAGGGCGTCACCTTCGCCCTGCTGGTCACCTGCATCCCGGAGATCCAGCACCGGTACGGGCTGAGCGACGGGCTGCTGCCGGTCTTCCTGGCCGCGGTGCCGGTGCTGGCCGGGGTCGGGTCGATCGCCTCCGAGCGGCTGGTGAAGCGCACCGGCGCGCGGGCCGTGCTGCGGGTGGTCCAGCCCGCCGTCTGCCTGAGCCTGGCGGCCGCCGGACTGGGCGGGGCACTGTGGCAACTCGCCCTGGCACTGGGCGCGTTCGGGCTGCTGGTGGGCGCGCTGGACGCCAGTATGAACATGCTCGGGGTGGGGCTCCAGCACCGCTACGGCCGCTCGATCATGATCGGTTTCCACGCCGCGTTCAGCCTCGGCGGCATCCTCGGCGCGGCCCTCGCGGGCCTCGGCTCGCACTACGACCTCGGGCTGCCGCTGCTGTTCGGCACGGCCGCGGCGGTGATCGCCCCGCTCGCCCTGCTGGCCGGCGCCTTCTTCGCCGGTCCGGCCGAACTCGGCGACGCCGTCCGGGAGGCGGCCGAGGCCGCCGCCCGGTCCGTCCCCTGGCGTCCGCTGCTGCCGCTCTGCCTGGCGATGGCCTTCGCGTACATCGCGGACTCCTCGGTCTCCAACTACAGCGTCAAGTACCTCACCGACGGGCTGGGCAGCCGGGAGGACCTCGCCAAGCTCTCCTACCTGGGCTACATGGTCGCGATGCTGCTCGGCCGGGCCCTGGGCGACCGCGCGGTGCAGCGCTTCGGCGCCGTCCCGGTGGTCCGCGTCGGTGCCGCGCTGGCGGCGCTCGGCTTCGGCCTCGCCGCGGTCGCGCCCGCCGCCTGGGCGGGCATCGCTGGCTTCACCGTGCTGGGCTTCGGCATCTGCGCGATCATCCCGCAGGTGTTCGCGGCCGGCGGCCGGCTCTTCCCGGCCGACTCGGACGCCGCGGTGGCCCGGCTCAACCTCTTCAACTACGTGGGCTTCCTGGTCGGTTCGCCGCTGGTCGGGGCGATCGCGGACGCGAGCTCGTACCGCTGGGCGCTGCTCGCCCCGATGCTGCTGGTGCTCGCCGTCCTGCCGCTGGCCGACCGCTTCGCCCCGGCGCCGGCGCAGGCGCAGGCGGTGGCCCCCGCCGCCGGGTGACGGTCCCGGCCCCCGCCGCCGGGTGACGGCGGGGGCGGTCGGCGGGGCGGGGGTCAGCTGATCACGGTCTGCAGGCCGGGCATGCCGTCGAGGAAGGGGCCGCTCCTGGTCTTGACGACCGGGTAGCCGTACTCGGCGTAGACGTACGGGGCCCAGTTCAGTGTGTACGACCCGGTCCAGGGCGGCGTGGAGGTGATCTTGACGGTGGCCGTGACGGTGCGGGTGGCGCCCGGCGCGATCGGCACCGTGGGATGGAAGTTGACGGAGTTGCCGCCGAACACGCAGTCCACCTGATCCCCGCCGCAGCCGGTGAAGGTGAACGCGCCGGTCAGCTGGTTGGAGGGGAAGCTCGGCCCGATCCACTCGTACGCGAAGGTGATGGGGGCGGATTCGGTGTTGGTGAGGGAGAGGGTCAGGGTCAGTTCATCGCCCGGTGCCGCCGTCTTCTTGTCGACGGAGGCCGAGACGCCGGTGATCACGCCGTCGTCGCGGGTGGTGGCGGAGGCCGGCTGGGCGGCGAAGATCAGGCCAAGTCCCAGTACCGTGGCGAGAATTACCCCGACGCGTTGCACGCTGAATGGCTTCATGGCGGATGAGAATAGGGAGTTGTGAAGGCCGCGTCTGCGGCTCCTTCACGCCATCTTCAACCGTTGCCGGAAAGCCCTTGCCCCCGCCGTCGGGTGACGGCGGGGGCGTTCGACGGGACGGGGGTCAGCTGATCACGGTCTGGAGCGAGGGCACCCCGAAGGTCCAGGTCTGGTCCTTGGCGGTACCGGTGGTGCCCACCTGGCCGAACTCGTAGTAGACGTACGGCGCCCAGTTCAGCGTGTACGGGGCGGTGCCCCACGCCGGGGTGTCGGTGATCTTGACGGTGAGCGTGACGCTCTTCGTCGCGCCGGGTGCGATCGGCGCGTTGAAGTGGAAGTTGGCGCTGTTCCCGGTGAACGCGCAGTCGGAGGTGTCACCGGTGCAGCCGGTGATGGTGAACGCTCCGGCCTGCGTGTTGGCCGGCCAGGTCGGCTGGACGGCCTCGTAGGCGAAGTAGATGGGACTGTTCTCACTGTTGGTGAGCGACAGCGTCAGGGTCAGCTGGTCTCCCGCCTTCGCCGTCGACTTGTCGACCGCGAAGGTGGCGCCGCTGACCGCGGCGGAGGCCGGCTGGGCGGCAAAGAACACGCCAAAACCCAGTATTGCAGCGAGAATTACCCCAAGGCGTTGCACGCTGAATGGCTTCATGGCGGAGAGGATATGGAGTCGCAAAGCTTTTGTCTGCACCGCCTCAACACCCGCCTCCACAGTCGCCCCACAACTTCCGTAGTTTCATCGCGCACCTGCCGCCCGGCCGTCCCCACGAGCGCCGCCCCGGCGCGCCCTGACGGCGGCCCGGCCACCGCCACCCGCTACGGTGGAGGCCATGCCCGAAGCCGAGCGTGACACCCCCTGCGGCCTGCACCTCTTCTGGGACGAGGCCGTCACCGCCTACGACTTCGGCCCCGGCCACCCGATGGACCCGACCCGGCTGGCCCTCACCATGCGCCTGGTCGAGGCCCTCGGACTGGACACCGGCCCCGGGGTGACCGTCCGCTCCGCGCCGCCCGCCGGCGACTCCACCCTCCGGCTGGTGCACACCCGGGAGTACGTCGAGGCGGTCCGGAACGCCGCCGCCCATCCCGACCGCTCCGACCCGCTGCACGGACTCGGCACCGACGACAACTGGTCCTTCCCGGCGATCCACTCGGCCTCCGCGCTGATCGCCGGCCAGTCGGTGGCCGCCGCCGAGGCGGTCTGGCGCGGCGAGACCCCGCACGCCGTCAACTTCGCCGGCGGACTGCACCACGCGATGCCCGGCAAGGCCTCCGGCTTCTGCGTCTACAACGACCCGGCGCTGGCCATCGCCCGGCTGCTCGAACTCGGCGCCGAGCGGGTCGCCTACGTCGACGTGGACGTCCACCACGGCGACGGCGTCCAGGCGGCCTTCTGGAACGACCCCCGGGTGCTCACCGTCTCGCTGCACGAGCACCCCGCCACGCTCTTCCCGCAGAGCGGCTGGTCGATCGAGACCGGCGGCGAGGACGCCCCCGGCTCCGCCGCCAACCTGCCGCTGCCCGCGGGCACCGGCGACGCGGGCTGGCTGCGCGCCTTCCACGCCCTGGTGCCCGAACTGCTCGACGCCTTCCGGCCGCAGGTCCTGGTCACCCAGCACGGCGCCGACACCCACCTGGAGGACCCGCTCGCCCACCTCGCCGTCACCGTGGACGCCCAGCGGCTGATCGCCGAGGCGCTGCACGACCTCGCCCACCAGCACGCCGGCGGCCGCTGGGTGGCCACGGGCGGGGGCGGCTACGCGGTGGTGGACGTCGTCCCGCGCACCTGGACCCACCTGGTCGCCACCGCCGCCGCCCGGCCCGTCGACCCGGCCACCGAGACCCCCGAGTCCTGGCGCGCCGAGGTCTACCGCCGCACCCGCCGCCCGGCCCCGCTGCGGATGACCGACGGCGCCCGCCCGGCCTGGCGCGACTTCGACTCGGGTTACGATCCGGCCGACCGACTCGATCAGGCCATCCTCGCCACCCGCCGCGCGGTGTTCCCCCACCACGGACTGCTGGCCTGAACCCGCCGTCCCGGAAGTGCCCAGCCCGGGAGGTGCGTACGAGGGGCGGTGCCATCCGCAGAGCGGCGACGTACTGCAACCGTCCTATCTCCCACCGTACGAGGACTGCACTTCCCCTCTTCCCACTGGTACCACCCATAACTACTCTGGGGATACACGTGTGCCGGTGGAGTCACCGGAGGGGAAGCCGGTGCCTTGCACACGGGTAAGGGTCGGGTGATGGTCATGAGTTCCGTCGAGCGCCCCCTTCAGGAAGTCGTCTTCCTGACCGTGGCGGAGGTCGCCGCGGTCATGCGGGTGTCCAAGATGACGGTGTACCGGCTGGTGCACAGCGGAGAGCTGCCGGCCATCCGGGTCGGACGGTCCTTCCGGGTGCCCCAGCAGGCGGTGCACGAGTACCTCAAGGAGTCCTACGTGCGGCTCGAGAGCGCGTAGCGGCGGCGCGCGGGTGCGGGTCCACGACCGTTGGACCCGCCCCCGTTCGCCGTGGATTTCCCGCGAGTTTCCCGGTCCCGGGGAACACGATTACGGCCTTCGCACCATCGACGGTAGGCTAGGCCCTCACGTCAGTCGTATGGACTCCGTCTCTCACGGGCGAGAGTCTCAGTGAGCGAGGGTTGTTCCGTGGGCTCTGTCATCAAGAAGCGTCGCAAGCGTATGGCCAAGAAGAAGCACCGCAAGCTTCTGAAGCGGACTCGCGTTCAGCGTCGTAACAAGAAGTAAGCGGCCCCGGCCGCGCCTAGCGCGCCCAGCGCTTCCACCGCCCGTCCAGGCCCGTCGTGGCCTGGGCGGGCGGTGTCGTTTCACGGCCCCGTGGGGCGGCGCGGTACGGTGCACGCAGGCCGCTCGGGCCGAGGGAACGGGGGTGCAGCACCGTGGGCGTGGTCGTGCTCGTCACCGGCGTGGCGCGCCGGCTCGGTGCCCGCTTCGCCGCCGAGGTCCGCCGCCGGCCGGGCGTCGACCTGGTGGTCGGCGTGGACGTGCAGCCGCCCCGGCTGCCGCCCGAGGAGCCGTCCGGCCCGGCCGCCCCGTACCGCTTCCACCAGCTCGACCTGCGCCGTCCGGCGCTCTCCCGGGTGCTCGCCGAGCACCGGGTGGACACCGTGGTGCACCTCAGCGTCAGCGCCACCGGCCTGGGCTCCACCAACCGCTCCGCGGTGAAGGAGTCCAACGTGATCGGCACCATGCAGCTGCTCGGCGCCTGCCAGAAGGCCCCCGGGGTGCGCCGGCTGGTGGTGAAGTCCACCACCGGCGTCTACGGCTCCGCGCCCCGCGACCCGGCGGTGTTCAGCGAGCGGATGCAGCCCAAGGACCCGCCCGGCGGCGGCTTCGCCAAGGACGCGGCGGAGGTCGAGGGCTACGTCCGCGGCTTCGCCCGGCGCCGCCCGGACGTCGCGGTGACGGTGCTGCGCTTCGCCAACATCGTCGGCCCGAACGCGGACACCCCGCTCAGCGAGTACTTCGCGCTGCCCGTGCTGCCGACCGTGCTCGGCTACGACCCGCGGCTGCAGTTCGTGCACGAGGACGACGCCGTCGCGGTGCTCTGCCGGGCCGCCGACGAGCCCGAGCCGGGCACCGTCAACACCGGGACCTTCAACGTGGCGGGGGAGGGCGTCCTGCTGCTCTCCCAGTGCGCCCGCCGGCTCGGCCGGCCCACCCTGCCGCTGCTGCTGCCCGCGGTCAGCTGGATGGCCGTGCTGGCCCGGCAGACCCGGCTGGTGGACGTCTCGCCCGAGCAGCTGCGGCTGCTCACCCACGGCCGGGTGGTGGACACCGCGCGGCTGCGCGACACCTTCGGCTACCGTCCGGCGTTCAGCACTCCGGAGGCCTTCGCCGACTTCGCCGCCGCCGGGCGGCCGGGCCTGCTGCCGCCCGAACGGCTGGCCGCCGTCACCGACCGGCTGACCGCCCTGCTCGGCCCGGAAGCCGCCGGGCCCGCCGGGCCGGGCGCCGGTCCGGACGCCGTACCGAACCGCCCCCGCCGACCGAGGAGCTGAACCCGCGATGAGTGCCGCAGCCGAGAACGCGCCGGGCGAGGCCAAGGTCATCCCGATCGAGACGGCCCCCAGCTGGACGTCGCCCGAGGGGCCGAATCCGGCCGACCGGCTCGCCGAGGCCGTCGGCGGGGCGCTGGCCGGCCCGCTCGGCCCGGCCGCCACCCGGCTGTTCGGCAAGGGCTGGGAGGGCCGCGCCGCCGAGCGGCTGGCCTTCCTGCGCCGCCGGGTGACCGGCGACTACGAGGTGGACGAGTTCGGCTTCGACCGGGAGCTCACCGAGGAGGTGCTGCTCTCGCTGCTGCGCCCGCTGGCCGAGAAGTACTTCCGGATCGACGTCCAGGGCGCGGAGCACATCCCGGCCGAGGGCGGTGCGCTGATCGTCGCCAACCACTCCGGGACGATCCCGCTCGACGCCCTGATGACCCAGGTGGCCGTCCACGACCACCACCCCGCCCGGCGGCACCTGCGGATGCTCGCCGCGGACCTGGTCTTCGTGCTGCCCGGCATCAACGAGCTGGCCCGCAAGGCCGGCCACACCCTGGCCTGCAACGAGGACGCCCAGGCCCTGCTGGAGCGCGGCGAACTGGTCGGGGTCTGGCCGGAGGGCTTCAAGGGCATCGGCAAGCCGTTCTCCGAGCGCTACAAGCTCCAGCGGTTCGGCCGCGGCGGCTTCGTCTCCTCGGCACTGCGGGCGCGGGTGCCGATCGTGCCCTGCTCGATCGTCGGGGCGGAGGAGACCTACCCGATGATCGGCAACGTGAAGACGCTGGCCCGGCTGCTGGGCCTGCCGTACGTGCCGATCACCCCGACCTTCCCGTGGCTGGGCCCGCTCGGGGCGCTGCCGCTGCCGACCAAGTGGACGATCCGCTTCGGCGAGCCGATCGCCACCGACACCTACCCGGCGGAGGCGGCGGACGACCCGATGCTGGTCTTCGACCTGGCCGACGAGGTGCGCGAGACCATCCAGCACACCCTCTACGAGCTGCTGGTGCAGCGGCGTTCGGTGTTCTTCTAGGAGAACCCGAGGGATCCCGGGGGTTCCCGGGGTTTCCTGGGGACGGCGAGGGCCCGGCGGATATCGCACTCCGCCGGGCCCCCACCGCCCTGCTGTCAGCCGCCCAGGATGCGCAGCCCGGGCAGCAGGTCCGGAAGCAGCGGGGGAACCTCGACGCCCTGCGGCTGGGCCGCGTTCGGGGCGCTGGGCGAGGCCTGCTGCGGTCCCTGCGCCGGGGCCGCGTCGGCGCTCGGCGAGGGCTTGGTGCCGGTGAGCCCGCTGGTGAGACCGCCGACCAGGCCGTTGACGGCGTCGGGGGCGCTGCTGGGCAGGGTGTCCGGCAGGACGCCGCCCTTGCCGCCGTTGCCGGAGGCACCGGCGCCGGGGTAGGCCGGGGCGTGCTCGGTGGCGCCGGGGCGGTTGCCGGCGGCGCCGGAGCCCGGGGCCTGGTCGGTGCCGGCCGAGGTGCCGGAGCCGGCCGCCGGGGAGCCGGCCGGGGAACCACCGGTCGAGTGGGACGAACCGTCGCCCGCTCCGTCGCCGGCCGCGCCACCGCTCTGAGCGGGGGGCAGGACCAGGCGCAGGGGCGCGACGTCCTCGCTTATGTCGTCGAAGAGCCGGTTCACCAGGTCGGCCTGCTGGGTGAGCTGGACGGGCAGCCGGCCCTGCAGCTCGCTCCACCGGCCGTCCTCGTCGTGGGCGAAGCCCGCGAGGGCCCGCATCGGGTCGAGCGAGCCGTTGCTGCGGTAGACCGAGCGCAGCAGCTCGCGGCCCTTGAGGGCGTCGGCGTGCATGTCGTCCAGGGCGCGGCGGACCTGTTCGACGGTGGCAGGGCTGAGCGCGCCGGCCTGGTCGGTGCGGCCGACCAGGGTCTTGGCCTCGCCGAGCCGGGTGGCCGCGTTGTCGAGCAGCATCTCGCCGCGTTCGGAGTCGGAGCCCGCGAAGTCGAGCCGGAGCCCTTCCAAGCCGCGTTTGAGGCCGTACAGGCTGTCCCCGGGGAGGGCGTTGGAGCTGGCCGCGGCGACGCCGGCCAGGCTGCCGACGGCGAGCCCGGCGACCAGCCCGCCGATCGCGAACCGGCGGCTCCAGCGGCCGCGCGGCGCCGTCCGGATCGCCCGGTGGCGGCGCTGGCGGGGCACCGGGGTGCCCGTCCCGCCGGCGAAGGCCTGCTCGAACGCGGCCATCAGCTGGGCGCGTTGGACCGTATGGACCTCCCGGTCCAGCACCGGCCCGGGCAGTGCCCCCAGTGCGTCGGCCAGTCCGACCAGCCCGGCCATCGCGGCCGAACCCGCGCCGGTGGCAGCGGTGTTGTCCGATTCGGCGTTGGCCGCAGCGCGTTGCTCCGCCTGGTGGGCCTCCAGCGCCTCGGCGAAGGCCTTCGCCCGCCGGTGCTCAAGCACGTTTGCCGTCACGGGCCACACCTCCCTTCGTCGTTGTCGACAGCCCGGCCCGCCGGACGGTTGCCCCGGCTGGCCAAAGCCACTCCATCGGGTGATAGGCCGCAATTCGACTTGACCGTACGCCTGGTGGGGGCTTGCACGTTGGCCAACGAGCGGTGCGGGCGGTCGGTTACGCACGGCAGATCATCGGACCTACCGTTCACCCTGACGTGTCGGCCGGGCGCGAACGATGACGGCCGGCCGGACCGTACGGTGCCGGACCGCACGGAGCCGGTGCCGTCCTCGGCGCGGCTCATCGCGCGTCGGGCGGGAGCAGCCGGGCCAGGGTGCGGACGGCGCGGTACTGGAGGGTCTTGATGGCGCCCTCGTTCTTGCCCATGATCCGGGCCGTCTCGGCCACCGACAGCCCCTGCAGGAAGCGCAGGGTGACGCACTCCTGCTGCTGCGGGTTGAGCCGGCGCACCGCGTCCAGCAGGGCGGCGTTGGAGAGCGACTCCAGCACCGACTCCTCGGGGCTGCGCTCGCACTCGTTGGAGTCGAGCATCTCGCCGGTGGTGACCTCCAGCCGGAAGCGGCTGGACTTGAAGTGGTCGGCGACCAGGTTGCGGGCGATGGTGACCAGCCAGGCGCCGAAGTCCCGGCCCTGCCAGGTGAAGGTGCCGATCCGGCGCAGGGCGCGCAGGAAGGTCTCGCTGGTGAGGTCCTCGGCGGTGGCCCGGCTGCCGACCCGGTAGTAGATGTAGCGGTAGACGGTGTCCGCGTAGTGGTCGTAGAGCCGGCCGAAGGCCTCGCTCTCGCCGGCCTGGGCCCGTTCGACCAGCTCCATGACCGGGTTGTGCTCGGTCTCGTAGCCGGGGCTGGGCGCGGTCCGGGCGCGGCCCCGGCCGGCGCTGCCGGTGCGGCCGCGCGAGCCGGTGCCGGTCGAGCCGGCGGCGGTGGTGCGCAGTGCCAGGCCGGGCGGCTGCGGCTGGACGAACGGTCCTCCGGCGAGCGCGAGTTGGGGCGTGGCGGCGAACTGGCTGCGGAGCAGGGTGCGCAACAGGGTCAGGCCCGTGGAGATCTGCCGCTCGGCGGTCGGCCGGTCGCGGAGGCCGGTGCGGGGACGCAGGGGCGCGGACGACGGGCGGGAGGGTGCAGGCGCGTCGTTCCGGACGGGTGGGTACACGGGACTCCCAGAGGCAGAACTGTGGACGGATCACCTCCGCCTGCGCGGAGAGCACTCCCCGAAGCGTCCGTTCGAGCGGGACGCGTGGTGACGTGCATCCAGGAGAGAATAACGCTTTGTGCAATGACAGCTACACCGTGTGGTCGAAGTGGTCGTTTGGGATCCATTTGTTGCGCATGTTCGGCTGACATTGACCGGAGCTGTCATCGTTCATCCGGCTTAACGTGATCGAACGGGCGCTCAGGGTGACCAATTTGGCGGCCTGGGGGGCGGTTTCCCAGCCTTGGGGCTCGGCAACCCCTGACTTTCCCGGCCTGGCGAACGATCAGAACCGGTCACCGGGCGACAGGTTCGAGCAGGTGACGCGGACTGCCCTGTGACGGCGGGGAGTTCGCCCGTAAGAGGGGCCAGGTCAGAGGCCTTGTTGACGACCGCTCACCCGCCGGGGCGAGCCCGACCGGGCGGCCTCCGAACGGCCCCGGAGAGCCCCGGAGCGCCTCGGAGAGTCTCCGGAAAGCTTCCGGAAAGCCTCCGGCGGCCCGGACGGCCGTCCGGCGCGAGGCTCGGGGCCGGGGTTCCGGGCCGGGGTTCGGGCGGGTGGTTCAGGCCCGGTGGCGGCGCCGGTTCAGCGCCACCCCGGCCGCCGCCGTGCCGGCCAGCACCCCGAGCGCGGCCGCCGCCGGCAGCCCCACCCGGGCCGCCTTGCGCCCGGTCCGGAAGTCCCGCACCCGCCAGCCCTGGGCCCGGGCGTGGCGCCGCAGCGCGCCGTCCGGGTTCACCACGTACGGGTGGCCGACCAGCGAGAGCATCGGGATGTCGTTGGCCGAGTCGCTGTAGGCGGCGCAGCGGTCGAGGTCGAGGCGCTCGCGCCGGGCCAGGGCCCGGACGGCGGCGGCCTTGGCCGGGCCGTGCAGCAGGTCGCCGACCAGTCGGCCGGTGTAGCGGCCGTCCCTGGCCTCGGCGACGGTGCCCAGCGCGCCGGTCATGCCGAGCCGCCGGGCGATGATCCGGGCCACCTCCAGCGGGGCGGCGGTGACCAGCCAGACCCGTTGGCCGGCGTCCAGGTGCATCTGGACCAGGGCGCGGGTGCCCGGCCAGATCTTGTCCGCCACGACCTCCTCGAAGATCTCCTCGCAGATCGCCTCCAGGTCGGCGGTGGGCTTGCCGGCCACGATGCCGAGGGCGGACTGCTTGGCGTCCGAGATGTGGTCCGGGTCCTCGGTGCCGTGCAGCCGGAACCAGGCCTGCTGCCAGGCGAAGCGGGCGATGTCGCGGCGGGTGAGGAAGCCGCGGCGGTAGAGGCCGACGCCGAGGTAGAAGATCGCGGCGCCGCGCAGGATGGTGTTGTCGCAGTCGAAGAAGGCGGCGGCGCGGGGGTCGTCCGGGTCCGGGGTGTGGTTCTCGGCGGGGGCCTTGGGGGTCCGTCCGGGCTTGGCCGCGGCCGGTGCGTCCGGCCCGGCGGCGTCCCCGGGGCCGGTGCTGCCCCCTGGTCCGGCGGTGTCCCGGGGCCCGGCGTCGGGTGCCGGCTCGGCCCGCAGCGCGGCCTCGGCCGCCTCGGCCGCGGCTTCGCCGGCCAGGGCGCTCCGCTCGCTGCTGGAACGCCTTGCCTGGGTGAGCCTTCTGAGCACGGCCATGTCATCGAGGATAGCCAGCCGGGCGCCCGGCGGCCGTGACGCAGCCGTGCCCGCGGGGTGAACAGCTCCACCGGGCGCGGGCCCCGGGGGCGGGTGGGCGCCATGGCGGAGAATGGGGTGGTGAGCCCACTGCTGCGACGTAAGAGCCCCGAGCCCGCGGGCCGGACCGTGACCCTGGTCGGCAAGCCCGGCTGCCACCTGTGCGACGAGGCCCGCGAGGTGATCCTCCGGGTGACGGGGGAGTTGGGCGCGTCCTTCGAGGAGCGGGACATCACCCGGGACGAGGAGCTGTACCGCCGTTACTGGGAGCAGATTCCGGTCACCCTGATCGACGGTCGCCAGCACGACTTCTGGCGGGTCGACGAGCGCCGGCTGCGCACCGCCCTCGGCGGCTGAGTGTGCGGCCGGGCGCGGCCGGGCGGCGGCTGAGCGGGGTCTGACCGCGCGTTCGTCCGCGCACCGGCCCCCCGCCGATCGGCGGGGGCGGTTCGCCGAATCGTTGCCAAAGACACTCCGTTCCGGCTTGGGACGGGGCGGGTTGGTCGGCTTACGATCGAACGCGTTTGCGCCCGTGGGGGGCTGAGCACACGAGGAGTGCGCCATGCTTCCCGGTCCTGTCCCTGGGGCCCCCGGAGCCCCGGAGTTCCGGACGGCCCCCCGGGGCTTCGCCGTGGTGGACGTGGAGGCGACCGGCCGCAGCCCGTGGCGGCACCGGGTGGTCGAGGTCGCGGTGGTGCTGCTCGACGAGCGGCTCCGCGCCGAGGGGGAGTTCGCCACCCTGCTGGACCCGCTGGGCCCGGTCGGCCCGACCCATGTGCACCGGATACGCCAGTGCGACGTCGAGGGCGCCCCGCGCTTCCGCGAGATCGCCCCGTGGCTGTTGGAGCTGCTGGCCGGCCGGGTGCTGGTCGGTCACCACGTCAGCTGCGACCACGCGTTCCTGGATCGCGAGTTCGCCCGGATCGGGGTGCCGCTGCCGCCCGTCCCGCTGCTGTGCACGATGCGGCTGGCCCGCGCCCACCTGCCGGAGGCCCGGAGCCACGGCCTGGCGGCCTGCGTGGAGGCGGCGGACCTCGGCTGGTACCCGGCGCACACCGCGCTGGGCGATGCCCGGGTGACCGCCGAGCTGCTGCGGTACTGCCTGGATGCCCCGTCCTGTCCGCCGGACGACTGGACCGGCCCGCTGCGGGAGGCCGCCCGGCTGCCCTGGCCCCGGCTCGGCCGGGCCCGTTCCCGCCCGTCCGGCGCCGCCGTCCCGCTGCTGCGCCGGGAGGCGTCGTACGGCCCGTGGCTGCCCGATTCCCAGGCCCCGGAGGTCGTGCTGACCCAGGCCGGTGCTATGCGTTCGATGGCGTGATGCGCATCACTGTGCGGGGACAAAACGGACACCATCTTTGTGCACACGTTCACAAACACATAGCCTGGCTGCCTAAGCCCAGCTTCACCCACAGGAGCACCGTGGCAATCGGCCGATCACCACAGAGCAGTTCGCAGACGCCCGACCAGGGCGCCGCGCGCCGACCCTCGCGTGCCCGGGGCATCCCGGAGGCGACGGTCGCCCGCCTGCCCCTGTATCTGCGGGCCCTCACCGCGCTCTCCGAGCGCTCGGTGCCGACCGTCTCCTCCGAGGAGCTGGCCGCCGCCGCCGGCGTGAACTCGGCCAAGCTGCGCAAGGACTTCTCCTACCTCGGCTCCTACGGCACCCGCGGCGTCGGCTACGACGTCGAGTACCTCGTCTACCAGATCTCGCGCGAGCTCGGCCTGACCCAGGACTGGCCGGTCGTCATCGTCGGCATCGGGAACCTCGGCCACGCGCTCGCCAACTACGGCGGGTTCGCCTCCCGCGGCTTCCGGGTGGCCGCCCTGTTGGACGCCGATCCCCACGTGGTCGGTTCCACCGCGGCCGGACTGCCGGTGCGGCACATGGACGAGCTGGAGTCGATCGTCGAGAGCCAGCACGTCTCCATCGGCGTGATCACCACCCCGCCCGGCGCCGCCCAGCAGGTGTGCGACCGGCTGGTGGAGGCCGGCGTCACCAGCATCCTGAACTTCGCCCCGACCGTGCTGTCCGTCCCGGACGGCGTGGACGTGCGCAAGGTGGACCTCTCCATCGAGCTCCAGATCCTGGCCTTCCACGAGCAGCGGAAGGCCGGCGAGGAGCCGGACGACCGCGCCGAGTCGGTGCTGGACCGCGCCCCCGGTCCGGTCCGGGCGGCCGCCGCCAAGCTGCGCCGCGCGGCCGGCGGCAGCGGCAAGGGCCGGGGCGCCGCCGAGCCGGCGGCCAAGGACCAGGCCGAGCAGGCCAAGGGAAAGTCCGCCAAGGGCGGCGACGGGGATCTCTCCGCGGTGATGCCCGCATGAACACCGAGAGCTGTGGGGGGCGGGCATGAGCCTTCTCGTCGTAGGGCTGAGCCATCGCACGGCCCCGGTCGGGGTACTGGAGCGCGCCGCGCTGACCGGTGACGTGCCGACCCGGCTGCTGCACGACGCGGCCGCCACCGCGACGGTCGGCGAGGCCGCGCTGCTGAACACCTGCAACCGGATCGAGCTGTACGCGGACGTGGACAAGTTCCACGCCGGCGTCGCCGAGCTGTCGCTGCTGCTGGCCCACCACAGCGGGGTGGACCTGGAGGAGCTGACCTCCCACCTGTACGTCCACTACGAGGACCGCGCCGTCCACCACCTCTTCTCGGTGGCCTGCGGCCTGGACTCGATGGTCGTCGGCGAGGGCCAGATCCTCGGCCAGCTGCGCGACGCGCTGGCCAAGGCCCAGGAGGAGCACACCGCCGGGCGCGGCCTGAACGAGCTGTTCCAGCAGGCGCTGCGGGTCGGCAAGCGGGCGCACAGCGAGACCGGCATCGACAAGGCCGGCCAGTCGCTGGTCACCTTCGGCCTGGAGCAGGTCGCGGCGGGCGCGGGCGAGATCGCCGGCAAGCGCGCGCTGGTGGTCGGGGCCGGCTCGATGAGCTCGCTGGCCGCCGCCACCCTGGTCCGCTCCGGCGTGACCGACCTGCTGATCGCCAACCGGACCCCGGCCCGGGCCGAGCGGCTGGTCGAGATCCTCGGCCCGGACGTGGCCCGGGTGCTGGACCTCGCCAAGGTGCCGGAGGCGCTCGCCGACGTGGACCTGGTGATCTCCTGCACCGGCGCGGCCGGTGTGGTGGTCCGGGCCGAGGACGTGGCCGCCGCCGTCGCCTCCCGCAGGTCCCCCGAGCCGCTCGCCCTGCTGGACCTGGCCATGCCGCGCGACGTCGACCACGCCGTGCACGAGCTGCCCGGCGCCCTGCTGGTGGACCTGGAGAGCCTCTCCCACGCGCACGCCGCCAGCCCTGGCGCCGGCGACGTCGACCAGGTGACCCGGATCGTCTCCGACGAGGTGACGGCCTTCGGCGCCGCCCAGCGGGCCGCCCGGATCGCGCCGACCGTGGTCGCGCTGCGCTCGATGGCCTCCGACGTGGTCGCCGCCGAGCTCGGCCGGCTGGACTCCCGGCTGCCCGACCTGGACGAGCGCTCGCGCGCGGAGATCACCCAGACCGTCCGCCGCGTCGTCGACAAGCTGCTGCACGCCCCGACCGTCCGGGTGAAGCAGCTGGCCGCCGAGCCCGGCGGCGCCTCCTACGCGGAGGCGCTGCGGGAACTGTTCGACCTCGACCCGGCGGCCGTGCACGCCGTGTCGGGCACGCCCGTCGGCGGCGCGCCCCAGCCCTCGGCCGGGGGCACCAGATGAACCGTCAGCCATCCCACGAGTACCACCGGGACGATCACCTCATGAATGGTCAACCGATCACGGAGCAGCCCTCGGCCACCGCGGCCCTGCGGCTCGGCACCCGGCGCAGCGCCCTCGCCATGGCGCAGTCGGGCATGGTGGCCCGCGAGGTGACCAGGGTCACCGGGCGCCCCGTCGAGCTGGTCGAGATCACCACGTACGGCGACACCTCCCGGGAGTCGCTGGCCCAGATCGGCGGCACCGGCGTGTTCGTCTCCGCGCTGCGCGACGCGCTGCTGGAGGGCCGGATCGACTTCGCCGTGCACTCGCTCAAGGACCTGCCCACCGCCGCCCCCGAGGGCCTGGCGCTGGCCGCCGTCCCCGAGCGCGAGGACGTCCGGGACGCCCTGGTCGCCGCCGAGGGCCTGGCCCTGGAGGAGCTGGTCGAGAAGCTCGCCGGCGCCGGCCGCCCGGCCCG
The DNA here is from genome assembly GCF_053597855.1 of Kitasatospora sp. NPDC001225. Classification (NCBI taxonomy): domain Bacteria; kingdom Bacillati; phylum Actinomycetota; class Actinomycetes; order Kitasatosporales; family Streptomycetaceae; genus Kitasatospora; species Kitasatospora sp. NPDC001225. The sequence continues at coordinate 49,763 of NZ_JBSFJC010000030.1, read as the reverse complement.
GATCGGCACCGGTTCGCCGCGCCGGATGGCGCAGCTGAACGCCTGGGCCAGGGCCCGCGGCGCCCAGCTGGAGACCGTCGCGATCCGCGGCAACGTGGACACCCGGATCGGCTTCGTGACCAGCGGCGAGCTGGACGCGGTGGTGCTGGCCACGGCCGGCCTGAACCGGCTCGGCCGCAGCGCCGAGATATCCCAGCACCTCGACACCGAGGTGATGATCCCGGCCCCCGGCCAGGGTGCGCTCGCGATCGAGTGCACCACCGCCGACGAGGAGCTGACCGCCGCGCTCGCCGCGCTGGACCACGCCCCCACCCGGGTTGCCGTGGCCGCCGAGCGCGCCCTGCTGGCCACCCTGGAGGCCGGCTGCTCGGCGCCGGTGGCCGCGCTGGCCACCTGGGGCCGGGAGAACGAGCTGCGGCTGGACGGCGTGGTCGGCGACCCCGACGGAACCGCCCTGCTGAAGATGTCCGCCAACGGTCCGATCGTCCTCGACGAGACCGCCGAGCAGCGGGCGGCGGCCCTCGGCCGCACGCTGGCTGACCGGCTGCTCGCCGCGGGCGCGGCCGCCCTGATGGGGGAGCGAGCCCGATGAGCCCCACCACCGCCGCCACCGACGCCCTGTTCCCGGCGGGACAGCCCGCCACCGGACGGTGCACCTTCCTGGGCGCGGGCCCCGGGGACCCGGGGCTGCTGACCCTGCGCGCGGTCGAGGTGCTGTCCACCGCCGACGTGCTGGTCGCCGACCCGCTGACCGCCGCCGCCGTGCGCAGCCACTGTCCGGCCGGCGTGCAGGTGCACGCCCCCGCCGCCGAGGGCGCCGACTTCGACCTGGCCAAGGTGGTCGCCGAGGCCGTCCGCTCCGGCAAGCACGTGGTGCGCACCGTCGACGGCGACCCCGGCCTGGACGGCTGCGCCGCCGAGGAGATGCTCAGCTGCGCGGGCGACGGGATCCCGTTCGAGGTGATCCCGGGCGTCGCCCAGTCGGTCGGCGTCCCGGCGTACGCGGGTGTCCCGCTGCGCGCCGGTTCCGGCACCGACGTGCGCTTCGTGGACGGCGCCGCGCTGCTGGCCGGCAGCCCGGTCGACCTGGGCGCGCCGGAGACCACCCTGGTGGTCCGCACCACCCTGGGCCAGCTGCCCGCCACCGCCGCCGCGCTGGTCGCGGGCGGCCGCAAGCCGGAGTCGGCGCTGAGCGCCACGCTCTCCGGCACCACCACCCGCCAGCGGACCTTCACCTCCTCGCTGTCCGGCATCGCGGCGGACCTGAAGGCCGCCCGGGTGCTGCCCTCGCCGGTCTCCGCCCCGGTCGACCCGGCCACCTCGGTGATAGCCGTGGTGGGCGAGCAGGTGGCCCACCGGGCCTCGCACTCGTGGTTCGAGACCAAGCCGCTGTTCGGCTGGAACGTCCTCGTGCCGCGCACCAAGGAGCAGGCCACCGGCCTGTCCGAGCAGCTGCGCTCGTACGGCGCGGTGCCGCAGGAGGTGCCGACCATCGCGGTCGAGCCGCCGCGCACCCCGCAGCAGATGGAGCGGGCCATCAAGGGCCTGGTCACCGGCCGCTACGAGTGGATCGCCTTCACCTCGGTGAACGCGGTGCGCGCCGTCCGGGAGAAGTTCGAGGAGTACGGCCTGGACGCCCGCGCGTTCGCCGGGATCAAGGTCGCGGCGGTCGGCGAGACCACCGCGCAGGCCCTGGTGGACTTCGGCGTGAAGCCGGACCTGGTGCCCTCCGGCGAGCAGTCCGCGGCCGGGCTGCTGGAGGACTGGCCGCCGTACGACCCGGTCTTCGACCCGATCGACCGGGTGCTGCTGCCGCGCGCCGACATCGCCACCGAGACCCTGGTGGCCGGCCTGGTCGAGCTGGGCTGGGAGGTCGACGACGTGACGGCGTACCGGACGGTGCGCGCCTCGCCGCCGCCGGCCGAGACCCGTGAGGCGATCAAGGGCGGCGGCTTCGACGCGGTGCTGTTCACCTCGTCCTCGACCGTCCGGAACCTGGTCGGCATCGCGGGCAAGCCGCACAACGTCACGGTCATCGCCTGCATCGGCCCGGCGACCGCCAAGACCGCCGAGGAGCACGGCCTGCGGGTCGACGTGATGGCCCCGGCGCCGTCGGCGGCCGCGCTGGCCCAGGCGCTGGCGGACTTCGGTGCCAAGCGCCGGGACACCGCGACGGCCGCCGGTGAGCCGGTCTACCGGCCCAGCGAGCGCCGCCCCGGCTCGCGTCGCAAGGCCCGCTGAGGATTCTTAACTATGCTGCCGGGGGCGGCCGTTCGTCGCCCCCGGCACTGCACAACCGTTCGGAGAGAGAAGCCGTGTCCGCTGAATTCCCGTACGTTCGCCCCCGCCGGCTGCGCCAGAGCCCGGCGATGCGCCGGCTGGTGGCCGAGACCCGGCTGCACCCGGCGGAGCTGATCCTGCCGCTGTTCGTCCGCGAGGGCGTCAGCGAGCCCGTCCCGGTGACGTCGATGCCGGGCGTGGTCCAGCACACCCGGGACACCCTGCGCAAGGCCGCGGTGGAGGCGGCCGAGGCGGGCCTGGGCGGCCTCATGCTGTTCGGCGTCCCGGAGGTGCAGGACGCCGTCGGCAGCGAGGGCACCAACCCGGACGGCATCCTCCAGCAGGCGATCCGGGACGTGGTCTCCGAGGTCGGCGACTCCCTGGTGGTCATGTCGGACCTCTGCCTGGACGAGTACACCGACCACGGCCACTGCGGCGTGCTGGCCGCCGACGGCAGCGTCGACAACGACGCCACCCTGGAGCGCTACGCCGAGATGGCCCGGGTGCAGGCCGACGCCGGCGTCCACCTGGTCGGCCCGTCCGGCATGATGGACGGCCAGATCGCCGTGGTCCGGCGGGCGCTGGACGAGGCCGGGCACCAGGACGTGGGCATCCTCGCCTACACCGCCAAGTACGCCTCGGCCTTCTACGGCCCGTTCCGCGAGGCCGTCGGCTCCTCGCTCAAGGGCGACCGCAAGTCGTACCAGCAGGACCCGGCCAACGCCCGCGAGGCGCTGCGCGAGCTGGAGCAGGACCTCGCCGAGGGCGCCGACATGGTGATGGTCAAGCCGGCCATGGCCTACCTGGACATCCTGCGCCAGGTCGCCGACGCCTCCCCGGTGCCGGTCTCCGCGTACCAGGTGTCCGGCGAGTACGCGATGGTCGAGGCGGCCGCCGCGAACGGCTGGATCGACCGGGAGCGGATGATCATGGAGACGCTCACCTCGATCCGCCGCGCGGGCGCCGAGCAGATCCTCACCTACTGGGCGCTCGAAGCCGCCGCGCTGCTCAAGTAGCGGACCCCGTACGGCGGAAGGCCGGGCCGCTCCCGTGGGGGAGCGGCCCGGCCTTCCCGGTTCCCGCTAGGCCGTGTCCGGCAGGCCTCAGAAGCCCACGTCGCCGGCGTGCCCGAAGCCCGCGCCGCCGCCGACCAGGTCGGTCGAGGTGGCGGCGCCGCCACCGAAGCCGCCGGCGGCGGTGTCCCCGGCGTGGGCGAGGCCGAAGCCCCCGCCGGCCAGGAACGGCTGGTCGGCGGAGGCGACGAGCTCGCCGCCGCCGACGAAGCCCACGTGGGCGAAGGCCGGGGTGGCGGCACCGGCGAGCGCCAGTGCGGCGGCGGCGGTCAGGGCGGCCTTGGCCAGCTTGCTCTTCATGGAACTGCCCTCTCTCTGGGAGCGCCCCCACGGGCGCTCTGACACGTGTTCACATCCGGCGGTCCGGACCGGCCCGCCGCTCACCCGGCCGGACCGCGCTGCGGCGGTCGGCCGGACACTTCGTCCGCACAGCCCGGAGGGCCCGGGGAGGTGTTCCTCCCCGGGCCCTCCGACCGTGCCGTGCCCCGTGATCAGCCGATCAGGTGCGAGACACCCGCGTCGCCCGTGGACTGGGTGTTCTGGCCGACGTTGCAGATCTGCTTCGGCTGGTTGTTCAGGACCGGGACCTCGACCGGAACCGCGATGCCGATGACGGCGACCGCGATGTTGTGGACCTCCGGCAGGCAGATGTTCGGGTTGTCCAGAACGTGGCTGTTCGGGCTGCCGTTGCCGGCGGTGCCGGTGTGGTTGGTGCCGCCGTTGCCCTGGACGGAGGTGGCGGCGCCGTCCGAGTCGACGATGGCGGAGGCCGAGCCGGCGGACATCGCGAGGGCGGCGGCGGCCAGGCCGGCGGCGGCGAGGGACTTCTTGATCATTTCTGGTTTTCCTCTCGGGGTGAATCGGGGGGCGATTCGAAGGTGGAACAGCGGGTGGTGCAGGGAGATCAGGGCGGCGACCGATCAGCCGATCAGGTGGGACACGCCGCCGTCGCCCTGGCTCTGGGTGCCCTGGCCGACGGTGCAGTACTGCCGACCGCCGTTGTTGGCGATCGGGACCTCGACCGGGACTGCCACACCGAGCACGCCGACGGCGATGTTGTGGATCTCCGGCAGGCAGATGTTCGGGTTGTCCAGGAAGTGGAAGTTCGGGCTGTTGTTCCCGACCGTGCCCGTGAAGTTGGTGCCGCCGTTGCCCTCGATCGAGGCGGCGGCGCCGTCCGCGTCACCGATGGCCGAGGCCGGGCCGGCGGCACCGGCCAGCGCGGCGACGGCCAGGCCGGCGGCGGCGAAGGACTTCTGGATCATGGGAGATCCCTCTCTGAAATGCTCTTTGGATTCCTTGCGTACGGCGCTGAGAACGCTCAGACCCGGTCGGCAGTCACTGACGTTCAGATCAAAGAATGACGGCACGGAAGGTTACGGGGATTCTGGAAAAGAGTCCCGGAGGCGCGACGGTCAACGGAATCCGGTCGGATTATTAAGCCGAACCGGTTAACGGCCGCAATCCGAGCTCCCGGTCACTCGTTGAGCAGAACGCTTTCCGGCTGCGCCCCCGCAGCCGCTCCCAGTGATCCCCAGTACGGACAGCAGAACGGTGAAAAGCATGAAGTTCTCCAAGCGGGCCGGCGTGATGCTGCTGGCGGTCGGTGCCGGTGTGCTCGCCTCCCAGGGGGCGGCCTCTGCCGCCGCCCCGATCGGCCCCGACCAGGTGGGCGCCCTGGAGGACTCGCTGGCCACCCAGCAGGTCCCCGCGGACATCCCGCTCGCCCCACTGGGCAGCCGCCTCACGGCCGGCATCCCGACCTCGCTGCTCATGCCGCCGGCGCCCGGCCGGACCACCAGCTCCGACGGGGCGCTGCTCCCGGAGCAGATCGTCCCCCAGCTGACCACCGGCAAGGTTGGTCCGAGCGCCAAGGCCGAGCTGCCGCTCCCGCTGGTCGACCAGGGCGCCGACCTCGGCAAGGTGCTGCTGGACGCCCCGGCCGCCCCGCTGCACGCCAAGACCCCCGGGCTCACCCTCGGGCAGCCGCTCTCGCTCGCCCGGGACGGCGCCGGCCAGCTCGCCGACGGCCGGCTGAAGGTGGACGAGATCGACCCGCGGCTGGTCTCCGGCGCGGTGCAGGTGATCCCCGGGGCCAAGGCCAGCCTCGGCGGCGACGACAGCCGGCTCTCCCTCACCGACACGGCGGGCGCCCTGGCCGGGACCACCACCACGACCGCCACCACCGTGGTGGGGCAGACCGGCCTGACCGACCTGACCCAGCTCTGACCCCGGGATCCCATCCGGTACGAGAGCCCGGCACCCCGGCCGCGCGGCGGGATGCCGGGCTCTCGCGCGCCCGGTGGGGCGCTCAGCCCGGCAGGACGCCGGTCAGCCCGCCGACCAGCGGGAGGTCCTTGACGCCGCCGCCGGCGCTCAGCGGGCCGGTGAGCGTCCCGGTGCCGATCGCGGGCAGGCCCTGGTCCGGCTGGAGGGCCGCGCCGTTGTTGAGGAAGTCGGCCGAGGAGTTCGCCCACGGGTCCAGCCGCAGGCTCTTGATCGGCGCGACGCCGTAGCCGAGGCCGGTGGTCGTCCCGCCCAGCGCCTGGCCGAGGTCGGTCTTGGTCAGCTTGGCCGGGCCGGCCGGGGCCTCGCCCGGGGCGGTGGCGGCCTGCGCCGAACCGGCGCCGAGCAGCACCGCGGCACCCACGGCGGCGGCCAGGCCGGCCGCGCTCTTCTTCGAAACCATCGTGATCACCCTTCGGTGGATCGGAGGTACCGGACGGTTGTCCGGAGACGCCGAACTGCCCCCCGGCCGACTGGTCGGGGGGCAGGACGGCCGGTACGCGTGCCGATCGGGATCAGCAGTCGTCCGCGGGCTGCGGGACGGCCTCGACGTTGGCGCAGGCGTTGCCGAAGGCCGGGTTCAGCAGGCCGATGACGTTGATGCTGTTGCCGCACAGGTTGATCGGCACGTGCACCGGGATCTGGATCTGGTTGCCCGAGACGACACCGGGGGAGTTGGCGGCCACGCCCTCGGCGCCGGCGCTGGCGGCGGCGGAGCCCGCCGCGCCCAGCACCAGGCCGGCTGCGGCGGCGGAGAGGACGGCGGCCTTCTTCATGTTCTGCATGGGGGGTTGATCTCCTCGATCACACACGGGTGGAGCGTGCCGCGCCCCGGCGCTGCGGGGCACGGCACGGGCTCGGTGAATCAGCTGTCGCCGACGTGGCGACCGCGGGTTCAGCCGACGTTGGCGCACTGGTTGCCGAAGGCCGGGTTCAGCAGGCCGATGATGTCGATGCTGTTGCCGCACAGGTTGATCGGGATGTGGATCGGGATCTGGATCTGGTTGCCGGAGAGCACACCGGGGGAACCGGCGGCGACGCCCTCGGCACCGGAGCTGGCGACCGCACCGCCGGCGGCGCCGAGCACCAGGCCGCTGGCGGCCAGCGACAGGACGGCGGCCTTCTTGAAGTTGCGCATGTCATTCCTCCGATTTCTGCCCGACGGAAGGGAAATGTCGGGAGTCGGGCGAGCACGAATACTCACCCGAAGGCTGTAGGGATTTCCGTGATTGTCACTCGGGCGGCGCACACCGGCGTGTTCCGCCCATGGCTCGGGCGTGGCCGCGGCGGCCGTGTCGCGGTGCCCCGCGAAGCGATTCCCGCACGGCCGGGAAAGGCTTCGGACAAAGGCGCGACGGTTGGAATTCCGGTCAGGCGTTCCGGCACGGATTGCCGGACGCCGGGTAGGGGAGGCCCGCCGCGCCGACCGAGCCGCCGGTGGCCGCGATGCCGACGACGGCGTGGGCGTGCTTGCGCATGGGCGGTACTCGATTCGTGCGTAGGGGCCGGTGGAGACCGGGTTCCGTCAGGGAGAACGAGGCACCGCGGGCGGGGAAACGGTCGGACCCTCCGATCACCCGAATGCCCGGTCCGCGGCGCCGTTGCGCCGGATGGGTGACAGTGCGGGGAGCGTCGCAACCGGTCCGGTGGGGTCTCGTTCTAGATGTCGCACTCCCCGTGCATATCTGTCGAACAGTCAGGAGGCTCGTATGAGCATCAAGAAGACCGCCGCTGTCGGCGCGGCCGTGGTGGGCATCGTTGCCACCGGCGCCGGTACCGCGATGGCCAGCTCCGGCGCCCAGGGCGTTGCCGCCGGTTCCCCCGGTGTCATCTCGGGCAACCAGATCCAGGTCCCGGTGCACGTTCCGGTCAACGTCTGCGGCAACACCATCGACATCATCGGCCTGCTGAACCCGGCCTTCGGCAACAAGTGCGCCAACGTGGGCTGAGCCCGCACCCGGTTCGGCCGGTGCGAGCCGCCGTTCCGCGCTTCCCTCCTGGGGCGTGGGGCGGCGGCTCTTCGTCGTGCCGGGGCGGCGACGCCCCGTCAGTTCCCGGTGGTGTCACAAGCCTTGTTGCGTTACTTGTCAGTACCTAGAATGCGAGACCTGCTCACCTTTCCTGCTCCTCTCTTGCTCCGCGCCGCTCGGCGCCCCGCCCGGGCGGCCCCCCACCCCCGCAAGGAGACGCGTGTGACCAGGTCCCCACGGTCGGCGGCGCGGCGGACACGCACCGGGTCCTCCCGGTGCGCCGCACTGCTCGCCACCGGAACCCTCCTCGCCGCCCTCGGCCTGGCCGGCGCCCCCGCCGCCCTGGCCGACCCCGCCCCGGCCGCGCCCGCGGCCACCCGACCGGCCGCGGTCGTCGCCCTCGGCGACAGCGCCATCTCCGGGGAGGGCGCCGGCACCGACACCAACGACGGCTACTTCCCGGAGACGGACAGCCCCACCAACTACTGCCACCGCCACCCCAAGTCGGAGATCTTCGTCACCGACATCCCCGGGGTCACCCCGATCGACCTCGCCTGTTCCGGCGCCCAGACCGGCGACCTGGTCAGCGACCCGGAGCTGGCGAAGGTCACCGGCCCCGGCAGCGGCGACTTCGGCGAGCCCAAGCAGGACGTCAAGCTGGCCGACACGGCGGCGAAGTACGACGTCAAGATGGTCGTCGTCACGATCGGCGCCAACGACGACTTCGACTTCAGCGGCATCATGATGCACTGCCTCGCGCAGTACTTCCCGATCCCCAAGGACCAGGGCTGCCGGGACACCATCGGCAGCGACGAGATCCGCCGGCGCGCCAAGGGCGTCCAGCCCAAGGTGGTCGCGGCGCTCCAGAACATCCGTCAGACCATGCGCCGGGCCGGCTACGCCGACTCCTCGTACCAGCTGGTCTACCAGTCGTACTTCAACCCGATCACCCCGGACATCCGGCGCAACGACTACCTCGGCAAGGTCGCCGACGGCTGCCCGGCCTTTCCCGAGGACCTCGCCTGGGGCCACAACTGGGTGGTGCCGACGCTCAGCGACGCGCTGCGCGGCGCGGCCGAGCAGGTGCCCGGCGTCCGGTACCTCGACCAGCGGCGGGTCGCCTTCGGCCACGAGGTCTGCGCGGAGTGGACGAGCTCCCCGTACGAGTACACCAACGGGGACGTCATCAACCTCTCCGAGTGGGTGCGCAACGGCTGCGACTCGCAGATCGGCATCCCCGGGCTGTGCATGAACATGGTCCGCCAGTCGTACCACCTGCGGGTGGCCGGCTACCGCGGCGAGGGCGTCTGCCTCGGCCAGTTCTACGCCCGGCCGGAGCTGGCGCAGGCGTACTGCACCCTCAACCAGCAGAACACCACCTCGATCCAGCCGCTCACGCCCGGACAGCCGTTCGGCGACGTCCCCGAGGACGGCGCCTGGTACCAGCTGACCAACGCGGCCAGCGGCAACGCGCTCGACCTGACCGGCGGCGGCAGCTACGGCGACTCGACCAACGGCCGGGCCGCGATCACCTATCCGGCCACCGGCGGGCTCAACCAGTCCTTCGTCCTGGAGGCCAAGGCCGGCGGCAGCTACGAGCTCGACTTCAGCGGCAACCGGAACATGTGCCTGGACGCCAACGCCGCCTCCACCGCCCCCGGCACCCGGATCCAGCAGTGGGGCTGCACCGGCGGCGGCAACCAGCACTGGGTGTTCAAGCCGGCTGGCAACGGCCGCTACAAGATCGCCGACTCCCAGGACCAGGGCAAGGTCCTGGCCGCCGGCGCCACCCTCGACGCCAAGGGCAACCCGTACGTCGAACTCGCCGCCGACACCGGCGCCGCCGACCAGCTCTGGCAGCTCACCAAGCTCGGCATCGTCTACGTCCACGGCTGATCCGCCCCGCACGTCCTGAGGCCCCGGCCGCCGCCGCCCCCACCCGGGCGGCGGCGGCCGCGTGCACGACCGGGCCGGTGTGGTGCTCGGCACGGGTGGCGTGGTGCTGCGCGCCGGTCCGGAGGGCGCCAGGGGCCGTCGGTTCGGGGTCGTGCCGTAGGCTCACGGGAAAATCGTTGCGCCGGAGCCGCGCGGACCACGAGCGGGGCGGGGAGTACCCAGACCAGATGAGCACGGCATCGAGCACCGAGTCGTCCAGCACCCAGCCCGGAGCGCCCGGGGCGGCGCCCGCGGAGGCCCCCGAGGAACGGACGGGCCCGGCGTCCGGACGGTTCGGGGCACTGGTGGACCGCTTCGCGCCCGCGCTGGGCGCGTACGCGGTGGTCAAGGCCATCGGCCTGACCGTCTTCCTGCTGCTGCTCTCGCACACCGGCGACTACCTGAAGAAGCAGCCGGGCCGCGGCGGCGGCGCCCACGCCTGGGATGTGCTGGGCACCTGGGACGGCATCTGGTACCAGCGGATCGCCGAGAACGGGTACAACCCGCAGCTGATCCCGCTGCACGGCTTCCCGCTGGCCACCTACTACGAGAACTCGGCCGCCTTCTTCCCGCTCTACCCCTGGCTGATGCGGCTGGTCGGCGCCGTCACCGGGCTCGGCCCGTACGGCTCCGGGATCGTCGTCTCGGTGATCGCCTCGCTGGTCGCCGCGGCCGGGATCTTCGCCGTCGCCGAGCGGCTGGGCGGCTTCCGGGCGGGCGTGATCGCCGCGGTGCTCTGGGGCCTGTTCCCGGGCTCCGGCGTGGAGTGGGCGGTCTACTCGGACTCGCTGTTCGTCGCGCTGTCCGCCTGGGCCTGCTACTGCGTGATGACCCGCCGCTGGGTGGCGGCCGGCCTGCTGGCGCTGGTGGCGGGCCTCAACCGGCCGACCGCCGCCGCGCTGATCGCCGCCGTCTCGATCGCCGCGCTGGTCGCGCTGGTCCGCCGCACCGACGGGGTGGCCCGCCCGCTGACCGCGATGCTGATCACCCCGTGGGGCCTGATCGGCTACGTCGCCTGGGTCGGCTGGAAGATGGGCGACTGGGGCGGCTACTTCAAGCTCCAGCAGGGCGCCTGGAACCGCTACTTCGACGGCGGCGCCTCCACCCTGCGCACGATCATGGACGTGATCACCGGCCACTGGGACTTCTGGCAGTCCAACCCCGTCCCGGACCTGATCGCGATCGCCCTGCTGATCGCCCTGCCCGGCTTGCTGGTGCTGCTCTGGCGCACCCGGCCGCCGCTGGTGCTGTGGGTCTACACCGCGCTCACCATCATCACCGCGCTGAGCAGCAACCAGATCTTCGGCAACATCTCGCGCTACCTGCTGCCCGCCTTCCCGCTCTGCATCGGCCTGGCGGTGGCGCTGCGCAAGCTGCGGACCTCCTCGCTGGCCGGGCTGCTGGCCATGCCGGTCCTCGCGGCGGGCTGGTACGCGGGCTATGCGCTGTTCGAGTTGGGCATCCCGTAGACCCGGCGTTGGTTGGCAACGGGATCATCCGGCAGCAGACGGGCCGTTGCTAACCTCGGACGTATGACGACGACCCCGCCGCCCGTGCGCCAGATCCGCGACATCTCCGGGCTGATGGACCACGCGAGCCACGTGCTGGCCACCCGGATGGCGGCCGCCTTCACCGAGCTCGGGATCACCCCGCGCGCCTACTGCGTGCTGTTCCACGCGCGGGCGGGCGAGCGCACCCAGATCCAGCTGGCCGAGCTGGCGGACCTGGACAAGACGACCATGGTGGTCACCGTCGACGAGCTGGAGAAGGCGGGCCTGGCCGAGCGCCGCCCGTCCGCGACCGACCGGCGGGCCCGGATCGTCTCGGTCACCGAGGCGGGCGAGCGGGCCGTGGTGCGGGGCAGCGCGATCGCCGACCGGGTGCACCGCGAGCTGCTGGAGTCGCTGCCGCAGCCCGAGCGCGAGGTGTTCCTCTCGGCCCTGACCCACCTGGTGGACGGCCACCTCGCGGAGCCCGTCGAGGTCGAACGCACCGTCCGCCGCGCCCGCCGCTCCCGGGGATAGTCGCCGGCCGCCCGCCCCGGACCGCTTCCGCGGGCTCGCCGCCACTGTCCCGTGGTCGACCGGGTGCGAGAACTGACCGTCCGTCAACTCGCTTGAATACGACCGGTGTTCGAAGGGTCAGCCTGGATCCGGCCCGCGTTCGAACGGCGGACCGGACCCCGGGGTGCTACGGCCAGACCAGGCAGTACAGCTGGTGCCCGGCCTCGTGCAGCCGGTTGGCGAAGTCCTGCCACTCGTGCAGCATGCTGTAGATCACGAACGCGTCCCGCGGCCCGCGCCGGTCCGGCACGGTGGACCAGATGAAGGCGGCGGCGCCGAGCTCGGTCTCGTCGGCCTTGCGCAGCGGCTCGACGACGTTGTGGGGGAGCTGGACGACGGCGTAGTCGGGGTGCAGCACCACCAGTTCCAGCGGCGGCACCTGGTGCAGCGGGACGCCCTGGATGCCGGTGAGCACCATGGCGCTCATCGTCTCCGGTTTGATCTTGGTGGAGAGGTGGCCGGTGGGGGAGCCGCTGGTCTCCATCAGGTCGCCGAGGCGGCCCAGTGCGCCGAGCTCGCCGGCCTCCAGGCCGAGTCCGCCCGGCCCGAGGGCGGTGGGGACTCTGGCGGCCGTCGCGCGGTCCGGGGCTCCGAAGTACTTGTAGGTCACCCCCACGCGTCCCTCACCCCGCCTCTCACCGCCGCGACGACCACGACCCGTACCCGCTCCCGTACCCCCGCGTGCGGTCTCGGCGGGCCTGCGGGAGCCCCCCGCGGCCTCGTCGTAACCGTCCTGCGCCTCGGACACTCGGACCATCCTCACCGGAATTCGCCGGAATCGACAGACCCCCGCACGTCCGGCGCCCACCGGACGTGCTCCTTACCCGTCATGCGCCGCCGTACCCATTCGCGGTACGCGGCAGTCCTCTCCACACCCCTGCACACAGACCGGAGGTCCTGCGCACTCTGTGTACACAGTCTGACTGGTCCCCGGTCCGGTGAAGTCAGCGGCCCCTGCTGTACGGACAACCGTACAGACAACGGTGCCCGGATCATCGTTCCAGATGATCGGGTCGGACATGCAGAGCGTGAGGACACGATTTGAGACCATGTCTTTTGTGAGCTACCCCTACGAAGCCCCCCAGTCCCAGTCGCTGTTCGACCGCGCCTCCGTGGTGACGCCCGGCGGCGTCAACTCCCCGGTGCGCGCCTTCCGCGCGGTCGGCGGCACGCCGCGCTTCATGGTGTCCGGCACCGGTCCCTACCTCACCGACGCCGACGGCCGCGAGTACGTCGACCTGGTGTGCTCGTGGGGTCCGATGATCCTCGGCCACGCGCACCCCGCGGTGATCGACGCCGTCCAGCGGGCCGTCTCCCGCGGCACCTCCTTCGGCACCCCCGGCGAGGGCGAGGTCGAGCTGGCCGAGGAGATCGTCGCCCGGGTCGCCCCGGTCGAGCAGGTCCGCCTGGTCTCCTCCGGCACCGAGGCCACCATGTCCGCGATCCGGCTGGCCCGCGGCTTCACCGGCCGCGCGAAGGTGGTGAAGTTCGCCGGCTGCTACCACGGTCACGTGGACGCGCTGCTGGCCGCCGCCGGTTCCGGCGTGGCCACCTTCGGCCTGCCGGACACCCCGGGCGTCACCGGCGCCCAGGCCGGCGACACCATCGTGCTGCCGTACAACGACCTGGCCGCCGTCGAGCAGGCGTTCGCCGCCCACCCGGGCGAGATCGCCTGCGTGATCACCGAGGCCTCGCCCGGCAACATGGGCGTCGTCCCGCCGCTGCCCGGCTTCAACGGCGGCCTGGCCCGGCTCTGCCGGGAGAACGGCGCGCTGTTCATCTCCGACGAGGTGATGACCGGCTTCCGCGTCTCCAAGGCCGGCTGGTACGGCCTGGAGGCGGCGCACGAGGGCTGGGCGCCGGACCTGCTGACCTTCGGCAAGGTCATGGGCGGCGGCTTCCCGGCCGCGGCCTTCGGCGGCCGCGCCGACGTGATGGCGCACCTGGCCCCGGCCGGCCCGGTCTACCAGGCGGGCACCCTGTCCGGGAACCCGGTCGCCACCGCGGCGGGCCTGGCCCAGCTGCGCGGCTGCACCGACGAGGCGTACGCGACGGTGGACAAGGTCGCCGCCGAGGTCTCCGGCCTGGTCGCCGACGCGCTCGCCAAGGAGGGCGTGGCGCACCGGCTGCAGACCGCCGGGAACATGTTCTCGGTGTTCTTCACCGAGGCCCCGGTCACCGACTACGACGAGGCCAGGACCCAGGAGGCGTACCGTTTCACCGCCTTCTTCCACGCGATGCTGGCCGAGGGCGTCTACCTGCCGCCGTCCGCCTTCGAGTCCTGGTTCGTCTCGGCGGCCCACGACGAGCGGGCGATCGAGCGGATCGCCGCCGCCCTGCCGGCCGCCGCGCGCGCCGCTGCCGCCGCCACGGCCTGACCGCCGCGGCCCGTACCCCGATTCCCAGGAGTAGTCGAGAAGTGAGCGCGAAAGAGATCACCGTCGTCCACGTGATGCGGCACGGCGAGGTGCACAACCCGGAGGGCGTCCTGTACGGGCGCCTGCCGGACTACCACCTGTCCGAGCTGGGCCGGAAGATGGCCGAGCGGGTCGCCGAGGACCTGGCCGACCGGGACGTCACCCATGTGGTGGCCTCCCCGCTGGAGCGGGCCCAGGAGACCGCCGCGCCGATCGCCGAGGCGCACGGCCTGGACATCGCGGTGGACGCGCGGCTGATCGAGGCGGAGAACGTCTTCGAGGGCAAGACCTTCGGGGTCGGCGACGGTTCGCTGCGGAACCCGGGCTACTGGAAGTACCTCACCAACCCGTTCAAGCCGTCCTGGGGCGAGCCCTACCTCGACCAGGCGGTGCGGATGATGGGCGCGATCGGCGCGGCCCGGGACGCCGCGCGCGGGCACGAGGCGGTCTGCGTCAGCCACCAGCTTCCGATCTGGATCCTCCGCTCCTTCGCCGAGCGCCGCCGGCTCTGGCACGACCCGCGCAACCGGCAGTGCTCGCTGGCCTCGCTGACCAGCTTCACCTTCGAGGGCGACCGGATCGTCTCGGTCGGCTACCGCGAGCCGGCCCGCGACCTGCTGCCCGCGCACCTGGTGGGCAAGGGCCGCAAGGGCGACAAGCCGGTGGGCAAGAGCTTCGGCGCCTAGCCTCCCGTAAGCGGCGTGTAAGTATGACTTCGGGTCACCCGGCGACTGCCGGGTGACCCGATTTCGTCGCAGGTCAGAAGGGGTGCGACGCGCAAGGGAGGACCCCGGCGAACCGGCCCGGAACTCCATGCGAAACTTTTCACATGTCTGCCATGACGCGCCCCCGTCCCCGTGTCGCCGCAGCAGCCGCCGCCACCGTCGCCGCCGCTGCGCTCGCCCTCACCGGCTGTTCCTCCTCGGGCTCGTCGGGCGGCGGCGAGGGCCAGGTCGGCTTCGTCACGGTCAAGGGCACCAACCTGTCGAAGGCGGACGCCGGGAAGCGCGGGGACGCGCCGGACATCTCCGGGGACACCCTGGAGGGCACCCCGGCCAAGCTCTCCGACTACCGGGGCAAGGTCGTCGTGCTGAACGTCTGGGGCTCCTGGTGCGGCCCGTGCCGGGCCGAGGCCAAGAGCCTCCAGAACGTCTCGGAGAAGTACAAGGACCAGGGCGTCCAGTTCCTCGGCATCAACACCCGGGACACCGAGAAGCAGAACGCCGTCCGCTTCGAGCAGGAGCAGGGCGTCACCTACCCGAGCCTCTTCGACCCGGCCGGCACCCAGCTGCTCAAGTTCCCCAAGGGCAGCCTCAACCCGCAGTCCATCCCGACCACCCTGATCGTCGACCGGGACGGCAAGCTGGCCGCCCGCGCCGTCGGCGGCACCACCGAGGACGCGCTGGAGTCGATCCTCCAGCCGGTGGTCGCGGAGCAGAAGCAGTGAGCCTGCCGCAACAACTCGCCGACAACACCGGGACCCTCCAGAGCGGAGCGCTGCTGGTCGCCGCGCCGATCGCGCTGGCGGCCGGACTGGTGTCGTTCTTCTCGCCCTGCGTGCTGCCGCTCGTCCCCGGCTACCTGTCGTACGTGACCGGCTTCTCCGCCGCCGACCTCGCGGACGCGCGCGGCGCGCGGCGCGGCCGGATGCTGCTCGGGGCGACGCTGTTCATCCTCGGCTTCACCGCCGTGTTCGTCTCGGGCGGGGCGCTGTTCGGGCAGTTCGGCGACACCCTCCAGGAGCACAAGCGGGTCATCTCGATCGTGCTCGGGGCGGTGACGATCGTGATGGGCCTCGCCTTCATGGGCCTCGTCCCCGGTCTGAGCATGCGCGAGGTGCGCTCCCACCGCCGGCCGTCGGTCGGCCTGCTCGGCGCGCCGCTGCTGGGCGTGGTCTTCGGCGTCGGCTGGACCCCCTGCATCGGCCCGACCCTGGCGACCGTCCAGAACCTCGCCCTGAACCAGGCCGACGCCGCGCGCGGCGCCCTGCTGATGACCTTCTACTGCCTGGGCCTCGGCGTACCGTTCATCGTGGCCGCGCTGGCCTTCCGCCGGGCGCTGGGCGCCTTCGGCTGGGTCAAGCGGCACTACCCGCTCGTCATGAGGATCGGCGGCGGCATGCTCGTCGCGGTCGGTCTGCTGCTCGTCACCGGGATCTGGGACTCGATGCTGAGCCAGCTGCAGTCCTGGACCGCCGACTTCCAGATCGGAATCTGACCGTGAGCAACACCACGACCGAGACCGAGCAGCCCCCGGCGCCGGACGACGTCGCCGCCGAGCGGCTCAGCACCGCGCCGGTCGAGTCCGACGGACCGACCGGCATAGGGGCGTTCGGCTGGGCGCGCTGGATGTGGCGCCAGCTGACCTCGATGCGGGTCGCCCTGATCCTGCTCTTCCTGCTGTCGCTGGCCGCCATCCCCGGCTCGCTGATCCCGCAGTACCAGAACGGCCAGGGCCAGCTGAAGGTCGAGGCCTGGAAGGCGCAGCACGCCACGGTCGCGCCGATCTACGAGAAGCTCCAGCTGTTCGACGTCTACAGCTCGGTCTGGTTCTCCGCGATCTACATCCTGCTGTTCGTGTCGCTGGCCGGCTGCATCGTCCCGCGCACCTGGCAGTTCGTCGGCGTGCTGCGCTCCCAGCCGCCGGCCGCGCCGCGCAACCTGACCCGGATGCCGGTCCACGCGGCCTGGCGCACCGAGGCGGACGCCGACGCGGTGAACGCCGCCGCGCACCGGCTGCTGCGCAAGCGGGGCTTCCGCGCCCACCTGTCCGGCGGCGCGGTGGCGGCCGAGAAGGGCTACCTGCGCGAGGTCGGCAACCTGCTGTTCCACCTGTCGCTGTTCGCGCTGCTCGGCGGCTTCGCCTGGGCCAGCCTGGCCTCGGGCACCGGCGGCAAGCTGATGGTCCAGGGCGAGGGCTACTCCAACACCATCACCCAGCTCGACGACTTCAACGGCACCCGGTTCTACGGCAACCAGGACCTCGACCCCTTCTACCTGAAGCTGGACAGCTTCACCTCGAAGTTCCAGACCAAGGGCGACCAGATCGGCGCCGCCCGGCAGTTCACCGCGAACGTCGAGTACTACGAGGGCAGCGACCAGTCGAAGCTGAAGAAGTCGACGATCGAGGTCAACCACCCGCTGGAGATCGGCGGCAGCAAGGTCTACCTGATCGGCCACGGCTACGCCCCGTTCGTCAGCGTCAAGAACGGCAAGGGCGAGGTCGTCTACCGCGGCGCCGTCCCGTTCCTGCCGCAGGACGGCAACCTGACCTCCACCGGTGTCGTGAAGGTCTCCGACTACGGCGTGGGCCCCGACGGCAACAAGACCCAGATGGGCTTCTCCGGCTTCTTCCTGCCGACCGCCCCGCTGAGCTTCGAGGGCACCGGCCCGGTCTCGCTGTTCCCCGGTGACGCCGAGCCCGAACTCGTGCTGAACGCCTTCGCCGGCGACCTCGGCACCGACTCCGGCCTGCCGCAGAACGTCTACCAGCTCAACACCCGCAAGCTCACCCAGCTCACCCAGGACGGCCAGCCGGCCAAGGCCCGGCTCAAGCCCGGCCAGGCCTGGGACCTGCCCGACGGCTACGGCTCGGTGACCTTCGAGGGCTACAAGCAGTGGGCCAGCTTCAACATCTCGCACCGTCCGGGCAACGCGATCGCCCTGAGCGGCGGCGTGCTCGCGATCCTCGGCCTGATCGGCTCGCTGTTCATCCAGCGCCGCCGGATCTGGGTGCGGGCGGTCGCCCTGCCGGGCGGCGGCACCCAGGTGGAGCTGGCCGGCCTGGCCCGCAGCGAGTCGGCGAAGATCGCCGAGGAGCTGGCGGAGCTCGCGGTCGACCTCCAGGACGACGCTCCCGCCTCCGAGGACGAGGAGGACGACGCCCCGGCCCCCGAAGGTGAGGACGGCACCCCGGCCTCCGCGGACGAGGACGGCACTCCGGCCTCCGCGGACGAGGACGCCGACACCGAAACGGACGTACCCGAGGAGACCGGGACCCCCACAGTCCCGGCGGCCTCCCCGGAACCCGCAGTCCCTGCCGACCAGAACTCCAAGGAGTAGACGGTGCATCTCGCCTCGGCGGTCGACCCACAGCTGGCCGACCTCTCCAACAAGCTGATCTATTCGGCGATGGTGGTCTACACCCTCGCCATGTTCGCCCACATGATCGAGTGGACCTTCGGCAGCAAGGGCGCCGTCGCCGTCCGCTCGACCGAACAGGCGGGCAGCCTGGGCGAGACCGTCGCCGCGGCGGACAAGAAGGCCGCGAAGAAGGTCACCGTCACGGTGGCCGGGGCCGGCGGCGGCACCACGACGCTCACCCGCACCGCGATCGCGGGCGAGGGCGCGACGGTGGTCACCACCGGGCGCGGCGCCGAGGAGGAGGACGGCCCGGGCGCGGCCGGCACCAGCGTGCGGGCCGACCTGGCCGGCCGGATCGCCGTCTCGCTCACCGTGCTGGCGCTGGCGCTGCACGGCGGCGGCATCATCACCCGCGGCCTCTCGGTCTCCCGCTGGCCGTGGGGCAACATGTACGAGTTCTCCTGCGCCTTCGCCTTCGCGATGACGGCCGCGTACCTGGTGCTGCTGGCCGCGAAGAAGAAGGTCCGCTGGCTCGGCCTGCCGGTCGTGCTCGCGGTGCTGCTGACCCTGGGCATCGCCACCACGGTGCTGTACACCGACTCCGAGCAGCTCGTCCCGGCGCTGCACTCGCCGTGGCTGGCGATCCACGTCTCCACCGCGATCTTCTGCGGCGGCGCCTTCTACGCGGCGTTCATCGCCACGCTGCTGTACCTCGGCAAGGAGTCCTTCGAGAAGCGGACGGCGGCCGGCCTCACCACCGGCCCGCTGGGCACCTCGGCCTCGATCTGGCGCCGGCTGCCCGCCGCGTCCACCTTCGACAAGCTGTCCTACCGGATCAACGCCCTGGTCTTCCCGCTGTGGACGTTCACCATCATCGCGGGCGCGATCTGGGCCGAGGCGGCCTGGGGCAAGTACTGGGAGTGGGACCCGAAGGAGACCTGGTCGTTCATCACCTGGGTCGCCTACGCCTGCTACCTGCACGCCCGTGCGACGGCCGGCTGGAAGGGCCGCAAGGCCGCCTACCTGGCGCTGGCGGCGTTCGCCTGCTGGCTCTTCAACTACTACGGGGTGAACATCTTCGTCACCGGAAAGCACTCCTACGCGGGGATCTGACCGGGGCACACGATCACCCACCGGCCCGGCTCTCTCCCACAGGTAGCCGGGCCGATGTGTGAAACGGGGTAGTGCGCGCCGGCCGCCGGCCGGTGCGAGAGGGAACTGAGGAGGAAATCGCGCAATGGAGTGCGACGAGGTCATGCTGACCGTCCGAATCACCGCCGCCGAGCGCACGCTGCTCCGCAGGCTCGCCCAGGGACACCGGAGCGACGTGTCGGAGGTGGTGTCCGACGCGCTGCTGGACATCATCCCGACGCTCAGCGCGCCGGGGGACGCCTACCGGTTGCTGGGGGCGCTGGCCGTGCCCGCGCCGTGCGCCCTGACGGTGTGGCTGCCGACCCCGCTGGCCGATCTGCTGGTGCCGGGCGCGGCCCGGATCGCGCAGATCACCGACGTCCGGGTCGAGTCGGCCAGCGCGGCCCTGGGCGCGGCGCTGCGGCTCTGGCTGTCCCAGGACCCGGTCCGGCTGGCGACCAACCTCAGCGTGATGCACGCGGGCCGGCCGGCCGCCCTGGTGGCCGCCTGACGGGCCCGGGGCGTCCCTAACTCGCCAGCGGCAGCCGGGCGCCCCCGAGGCCCGGCAGGGGAGGGCCGGGTACGGCGGGGCCCGGGACGGCGGGGCGGCCGTCGTAGGCGTCCCGCCGGACCGGCACCCCCGGGCCCTCGGCCGGTCCGTCCACCGGCACGGTGAGCAGCAGGCACTCGGCCGCCGTCCGGCCGTCCTGGAGCAGCTCGACCCGTACCGCGAGCCGCCCGTCCGCCGCGGCCGGCCCCTCGGCCGGCCCGGGGGCCGGTTCGGGGGCGGCCCGGACGAAGCAGGGCCGGTCCAGCTCGATGTAGTGGTCGAAGGAGGTCACCAGCTCGACCGGGACCACCGGCTCGGGGTGGCGCAGCCGCTGGGCGGCCTGCCGGGCGGCCTCCAGCACCAGCATCCCGGGCACGTGGTCCAGCTCGTGGTCGAACAGCACCGGGTGGGTGGCGTCGGCGCGCAGCAGCCAGGTGTCCGGCGCCAGGGTCGGGCTGAGCACCACGTCCGCGGGCTGCGCGCGGCCGACCAGCTCGGGCGCGGCGGGCGCCGGCGGGCGCGGCGGGAGGGTGCGCCGCGCGGGGCCGCGCAGCCGGGCGTACGAGGCGGGGGAGACCACCCGCAGCCGTCCGCTGCCGCGGCCGATCGGCCGGCCGTCCCGGGTGACGTCGACGCAGACCCGGAGCGAGGCGAGCTCGCCGTGCCGCATCCGGACGTCCTCGCAGCCGACGGCCAGCATCAGCGAGGCGGGGCCGGCGGTGACGGCGAGGCCCGGCAGGCCGGTCCCGTCGAGCGCGTAGGAGAGGTCCTCCATCATGAAGTGGTGGCCGCGCGGCACCCCGAACCCGGCGTGGCCGATCAGCAGCCCGGTCTGCCGGATCGTTTCGGCCAGCAGCACCGGGTCGTGGTAGCGGTCCCCGGGCAGCCGGTAGAAGCCGTGCAGCCGGGGCCACTGGGCGCCGAGCAGGAAGTCGTACGGGCCGGTGGCCTGCCAGCCGGTGAGGAACACCTCGGACACCGAGGCGCGGTGCACCAGGTGCCGGGAGACGGTCCGGTCGTGGAAGTCGTAGCCGGTGGCGGGACCGTGGTGGAAGTCGTGGCCGGTGGCGGGGCCGTCGTCGAACCCGAAGCCGCCGGCGCTGCCCGGGCCGGGGTGGGCGTACGGATCGTGCGGGTCCGGCTCTACGATCGATGGCATGACGGGCCCCCGCTTCAGGGTGTCGGTCGGAGCGGCCGCCACGGCCGTCCGAGCAAAACATACATACCACCCGGTTTGTGTTCGGCGGCTGGGGTGCCCAGGCCGAACGCTCCGGCCCGGCCACGCTACCTGCCCCCTGGGCTGCGGGAATGCCCGTTCGGGAGGCCTCGGACCATCGGTGGGGGGCCGTCCCCGCTGGACGGCGGGGGCGAAGCAAGCGCTAGATTAGATACCAACCATGCGGTTTCGGAGGGTGCCGTCCGCATGCGAGCGCCGCCCCCGCAGGGGCCGCGCCGACAGCAGCCGGGTGGGGCGGGGATCGCGCCCGGTCGAGTCCGGAGGGGGCCAGTGGTCAAGCAGGAGCGGGCTGGGCGGACCCGGCGGGCCGTACTGCTCGCCGCCGCGGAGACCTTCGCGCGGGTGGGCTTCGAGGCCGCCAGCCTGGTCGACATCAGCCGCCGGGCCGGGGTGAGCAAGGGGGCCCTCTACTTCCACTTCGTGTCCAAGCAGGCCCTCGCCGACGGGGTGCGCCGCGCCTCCGGGCGGGAGGTCGGCTCGGCCGCGCTGCGCGCGCTGCGGGCCGACGGCCCGGCCCTCCAGGGGCTGATCGACTTCTCGCACGAGCTGGCCCGGATGCTGCGCGAGGACGTGGTGGTGCGGGCCGGCGTCCGGCTCGGCCGCCAGGGCCCGCGCCGGGACGGCGCCCAGGAGGGGCCGGACGGCCCGCCCGTGGCCTCCGACGTCGCCTGGCGCAGCCTCACCGCCGTCGTCCACCGACTGCTGGACCGCGCCGCCGAGGCCGGCGAGCTGCGCCCCGGGGTGGACCGGCGGGCCGCCGCCGAACTGCTCACCGCGGTGGCGGCCGGCCAGGTGCTGCTCGCGGGCGAGGAGACCGGCCGGCCCGGTCCTGAGGCGGTGAGCCGGCTCTGGACGGCCGCGCTGCCGGCCCTGGTGACGGCGGAGCACCGGGCGGGCTACCGGGTCTGACCGGCCCCGGCCCCGGGGCTCCCGGAGTCGGGGCTCAGGCGCGCTCGGCGACGCTCAGCCGGGCGAGCGCGTGCGGCTGGACCAGGCCGGGCAGCAGCAGCGTCCAGAGGTCGGACAGCCGCTGGATCAGGTCCTGCCGGTCGGCCAGCACCTGGGAGCTCAGCTGGATGCCGGTGACGGCCCCGGTGATCACCCCGGCGGCCGCGGTCAGGTCGACCCCCGGGTGGAGGTCGCCGGCCTCCCGGGCGTGCTCCAGCAGGACGCGGACGGTGTCCATCCAGCCCTGGTAGGCCGCGAGCTGCGGCTGGGTGAAGCTGCCGTGCTCGATCGTCAGCCGGATGCTGCCGCGCACCAGCGGGTCGGTCTGGAGCGCGCGGGCGAAGGCGTACCCGAGGTCGATCAGGTTCTGCACCGGGCTGTCCGAGGCCGGTGTCCAGCCGGAGATGAAGACGCCCTGTCCCTCGATGACGGCGAGCGCCAGCTCCTCCTTGGAGCGGAAGTGGAAGTACAGCGCGCCCTTGGTGACGCCGGCGCGGTCCAGGATCTCGGACATCGTGGCGGCGGCGTAGCCCCGCTCGTCGAACACCTCGGCCGCCGCGACGAGTACCGTCTGGCGGGTCGCCAGCGCGCGGGCCTGCCTGGCCATCGCAGCCTCCCTGGAAAGTTCTGGTCTCGGCAGCGGCCGATCCTATGGGGGCGGACGGGGCGGCGGACGCATACCGTCCAGTAGGCATCCTACCGAGCCCGCCGCGGGCCCCTCCGGCCCCGGCCGACCGGGCGGGAGCACCGCCGACGCGGCCCCGGACCAGCGCCGACGCGGCCCCGGACGAAGCCCGAGGCGGCCCGGGCAACGCCGGACGGCCGGTCACCCGAGCGGGGTGACCGGCCGTCGGCACGGGCCGTGGGCCGTCAGGCCGCCTGCTGCCAGCTGAACGGCGAGTAGTACGCCGGGCGGCGCTCCAGGCGCTGCCAGTTGGCGATCGGCTCGATCGGCGCGGCGGCGGCGGCCTGCTGCGCGACGGCGGCGCGCGCGGCGAGGACGGCGGTCAGGGCGGCGAGTTCCTCGTCGGTGAGGCTGCCGCGGACGATGCGGACGAGGGGTTCGGCGGAAGCGGTCATGTCCTGGTTTCTCCCCCGGGTGGCTGCGGTCTGAGGTGGTGGCGCGTCGGTGCGGGCTGCTGCTGCGGTGCGGGCTGTCGCGGCGGTGCGCGCCACTACATCGGCGGGTTGCCGTGCTTGCGGCTGGGCAGGTCGGCGTGCTTGGTGCGGAGCATGGCCAGGGCGGAAGCGATCACCTGGCGGGTCTCGGCCGGGTCGATGACGTCGTCCACGAGGCCGCGCTCGGCCGCGTAGTACGGGTGCATCAGCTCGTTCTTGTATTCCTTGATCTTCTGGGCGCGCATGGCGTCCGGGTCCTCGGCGGCGTTGATCTCGCGCCGGAAGATGACGTTGGCCGCGCCCTCGGCGCCCATCACGGCGATCTCGTTGGTCGGCCAGGCGTACGACAGGTCGGCGCCGATCGAGCGGGAGTCCATCACGATGTACGCGCCGCCGTAGGCCTTGCGCAGGATCAGCGAGATGCGCGGCACGGTGGCGTTGCAGTACGCGTACAGCAGCTTGGCGCCGTGGCGGATGATGCCGCCGTGCTCCTGGTCGACGCCGGGCAGGAAGCCGGGGACGTCGAGCAGGGTGACCAGCGGGATGTTGAAGGCGTCGCACATCTGGACGAAGCGGGCGGCCTTCTCGCTCGCGTTGATGTCCAGCACGCCGGCCAGCGACTGCGGCTGGTTGGCGATGATGCCGACGACGTGGCCGTCGATCCGGGCGAGCACGCAGAGCACGTTGGTGGCCCAGCGCTCGTGGACCTCCAGGTACTCGCCGTGGTCGACGATCTCCTCGATCACCTTGCGCATGTCGTACGGGCGGTTGCCGTCGGCGGGCACCAGGTCCAGCAGGCTGTCGTTGCGGCGCTGGACCGGGTCCTCGGTCACCACGGACGGCGGCATCTCGCGGTTGTTCTGCGGCAGCAGCGACAGGAGGTAGCGGACCTCCTCGATGCAGGACTGCTCGTCGTCGTAGACGAAGTGCGAGACGCCGGAGACGCCGGCGTGCACGTCGGCGCCGCCGAGGCCGTTCTGGCTGATCTTCTCGCCGGTGACCGCCTGGACCACGTCCGGGCCGGTGATGAACATCTGCGAGGTCTCGCGGACCATGAAGACGAAGTCGGTCAGCGCGGGGGAGTACGCGGCGCCGCCGGCGCACGGGCCGAGCATCACCGAGATCTGCGGGATGACGCCGGACGCCTTGGTGTTGCGCTGGAAGATGCCGCCGTAGCCGGCCAGGGCGGTGACGCCCTCCTGGATGCGGGCGCCGGCGCCGTCGTTCAGCGAGACCAGCGGGGCACCGGCCGCGATGGCCATGTCCATGATCTTGTGGATCTTCTGGGCGTGGGCCTCGCCCAGCGCGCCGCCGAAGATCCGGAAGTCGTGCGCGTACGTGAAGACGGTGCGCCCGTGGACGGTGCCCCAGCCGACGATCACGCCGTCGGTGTGCGGCTTCTTGGCCTCCAGGCCGAAGCCCTGGGCGCGGTGCCGGCGAAACGGCTCGACCTCCTGGAAGGAGCCCTCGTCCAGCAGCAGCTCGATGCGCTCGCGCGCGGTCAGCTTGCCCTTGGCGTGCTGGGCCTCGGTGGCCTTGTCGCTGGGGCCGCGGCGGACCTTCTCGCGCAGCTCGTGCAGCTCGGCGACCCGCCCGCGGGCGTCGGCCGGGACCTCGGGGACCTCGCCGTCGACCGGCGCCTCATGCACAACCGTCATCTCGAACCACTCCAAGGGTGAGGGAACTGTCCGACAGCCAACGTCTGCTGTGCCCCCGGCTGCGAATCACTTTCTTCACTTATGACTGTACGAGGGGCCGTGCGCTGGTTTCGGCGTCGATTCCGTACAAGGTCGAGTTCGTTTAGCTGTCAGGCCTGGACAGAAGCGGTCGGATCGTTGACTGAGCGCTCGGTGTTCATTCGGATACCGGGGGTTGTCGGACAGATGATGGTCCGATGATCTGAGCATGAAGGAAAGCGCAGGTCAGGGCCGTCTCCCAGTACTGTAGGCCGGTCCTCTTGGGCTCCGCTCAAGGTCCGCTCAAGCCCGGCGGGCAGGGGGTCGCCGTCCGGGTTAGGGGTTGCGCAGTCGTAGGGAAGCACCAAAAATGCCGCAGCCCACCCCGCACGGTGGGGGTGGGCTGTCCGGGCGAGCGGGCGGACCCGCTCCGATCAGCTCTTCCTGCCGTCCTCGGGCTCGTCGCGGTCGCGCAGCTCCCGCTCGCGACGGCGCAGATCGGCCTCCCACTGCTTGAGCATGGACTCGTGGTCTTTGTCGTCCTTCTTCAACGAGGCGAGGAACTCGGGGTCGTCGTCCGGCGCCAGCGGGCGCCCGCCGCGCGCGGCGGGACGGCCCGCCCGGTCGTCGGCCGGGTACCCCGGGTGGGCCCCGGCGGACGCGGCCCGCAGGAAGCCGCGCTGCTTGCCGGCGATCAGCCAGGCGATCGGGCCCAGCGGCGGGAAGAGCAGCACGATCAGCACCCAGACCACCTTGGGCAGGTGCTTCACCTCGTCCTCGGGCGTGGTCAGGCAGTCCACGAACGCCCAGACCCAGAGCGCGAGCGGAAGGATGATGGTCAGAAGAATCCTCGGCACGGCTGGGATCTCCCCCCGGGCGGCGATGGTGGCGGGCGCCTTCCAGGGGCCCTTGACCCGGCCAGGCTATCGGGTGGCGGATACTGACAGGCATGGCATACGACGATCTCCGCTCGTTTCTCCGGGCCCTCGACCGTGAGGGCGACCTCAAGCGCATCAAGGCGGAGGTGGACCCGCACCTGGAGATCGGCGAGATCGTCGACCGGGTGCAGAAGGCCAAGGGCCCGGCGCTGCTCTTCGAGAACGTCAAGGGCTCGTCGATGCCCCTGGCGATGAACGTCTTCGGCACCGAGCGGCGGCTGGCCAAGGCGCTCGGCCTCAAGGGCCCGGACGACATCTCCGAGAAGATCGCCGGCCTGCTCAAGCCCGAGCTGCCGCAGGGCTTCACCGGCTTCCGGGACGCCTTCGGCAAGCTCGCCTCGATGGCGCACGTCCCGCCCCGGCACGTGAAGCCGGGTGACGCCCCGGTGCAGGAGGTCGTGCTCACCGGCGACGACGTCGACCTGGACGACCTGCCCGCGCTCTTCACCTGGCCGCAGGACGGCGGCTCCTTCTTCAACCTGGGCCTGACCCACACCAAGGACCCGGACAGCGGCATCCGCAACCTGGGCCTCTACCGGCTCCAGCGGCACGACCGCCGCACCATCGGCATGCACTGGCAGATCCACAAGGACAGCCGCAACCACGCCGCGGTGGCGGCCAAGCGCGGTGAGCGCCTCCCGGTCGCGATCGCCTTCGGCTGCCCCCCGGCCGTCACCTACGCGGCCACCGCGCCGCTGCCCGGGGACATCGACGAGTACCTCTTCGCCGGCTTCGTCGCCGGGGAGCGGGTCCGGATGGTCGACTGCAAGACGGTGCCGCTCCAGGTCCCGGCCGACGCCGAGGTGGTCCTGGAGGGCTGGCTGGAGCCCGGCGAGATGCTGCCCGAGGGCCCGTTCGGCGACCACACCGGCTTCTACACCCCGCAGGAGCCGTTCCCGGCGCTGAAGATCGACTGCGTGACGATGCGCCGCCGCCCGATCCTCCAGTCCATCGTGGTCGGCCGCCCGCCGACGGAGGACGGCCCGCTGGGCAAGTTCACCGAGCGGTTCTTCCTGCCGCTGCTGAAGATCATCATCCCGGACATCGTCGACTACGACCTGCCCGAGGCCGGCGGCTTCCACAACTGCGTGATCGTCTCGATCGACAAGAAGTACCCCAAGCACGCCCAGAAGACGATGCACGCGATCTGGGGCGCGCACATGATGTCGCTGACCAAGCTGATCATCGTGGTGGACGCCGACTGCGACGTGCACGACTACCAGGAGGTCGCCTGGCGGGCCTTCGGCAACGTCGACTACAGCCGGGACCTGACCGTGGTCGAAGGCCCGGTGGACCACCTGGACCACGCCTCGTACCAGCAGTTCTGGGGCGGCAAGGCGGGCATCGACGCGACCCGCAAGCTGCCGGAGGAGGGGTACACCCGGGACGGTGGCTGGCCGGAGATGGTGTCCTCCGACCCGGCCACCGCCGAACTGGTGTCGCGTCGCTGGAAGGAATACGGACTGTGAGCACGGCCGCTGTCGAGACACCGGGACGCACCAGGGCGTTCCTCCGCCTGGTGATGATCGAGCACTCGGTCTTCGCGCTCCCGTTCGCGTACATCGCCGCGCTGACGGCCATGTTCCTCGCGGACAAGCGGGTGCACTGGGGCGAGCTGTTCGTCGTCACCGTGTGCATGGTGGGGCTGCGCACCTTCGCCATGGCGGCGAACCGGATCATCGACCGGGAGATCGACGCCCGCAACCCGCGCACGGCCACGCGTGAACTGGTCACCGGCGCGGTGTCGTTGAAGACCGCGTACGTCGGCTCGGCCGTCGCGCTGGTGGTCTTCCTCGGCGCGGCCGCGATGCTCAACCCGCTCTGCCTGGCGCTCGCGCCGGTCGCCGTGGTGCCGATGGTGGTCTACCCGTACGGCAAGCGGTTCACGAACTTCCCGCAGGCGATCCTGGGCATCGCCCAGGCGATGGGGCCGGTCGGCGCCTGGCTCGCGGTCACGGGCAGCTGGTCGTGGGAGGCGGTCGTGCTGGGCGTGGCCGTCGGCATCTGGATCGGCGGCTTCGACCTCGTCTACGCCTGCCAGGACGTCGAGTCCGACCGCGAGCACGGGGTCCGTTCGGTGCCCGCGCGGTACGGCGTGCCGGCGGCCATTCGGGGCGCGCGGGTGTGCCACGTCCTGACGACGCTCCTGCTGGGCTGGTTCGCGCTCCTGACGGACGCCGGAGCGGCGTTCTGGATCGGCCTCGTGGTCGTCGCGGGGGCCTTCGTGTACGAGCACACCATCGTGCGGCCGAACGACCTGTCGAAGCTCAACCGGGCGTTCTTCCAGACCAACAGCTTCGTGGGGATCTCGCTGTTCTTCTTCGCGCTGGTGGACCTGGTCGTCCGGGGGCTCGGG
Source organism: Kitasatospora sp. NPDC001225 (assembly GCF_053597855.1). Lineage (NCBI taxonomy): Bacteria > Bacillati > Actinomycetota > Actinomycetes > Kitasatosporales > Streptomycetaceae > Kitasatospora > Kitasatospora sp. NPDC001225. Next base: position 21,702 of record NZ_JBSFJC010000030.1, on the reverse strand, counting down.
ATCTGATCCGCGCGTCCGCCGGCGGGCTCACGGGGCGCTCCTCCCGCCTCGTCCGGGCCCGCCCGCCGCTCGTGGACCGGCTCAGCGGAACAGGGCCGCGTGGTCCCTCGCCCAGGCGTGGAAGCTGCGAGCCGGGTGGCCGGTGACGTCCTGGACGGTGCTGGTGGCCGGCTCGGGGGCGGTGAGGCGGGCGTGGACGAGGTCCAGGGCGCCGTCGACGGCGGCCGACGGGCGGCCGGCGGCGGACAACCGGTGGCGGGCGGTCTCGCGGGAGACCTCCTGCCAGGTGGCCGGGCGCCCTGTGGCCGCGCCGATGATCTCCACCTGCTCCGCCTGGGTCGGCGACTCCGGGCCGGTGAGGACGTACCGGGCGCCGTCGTGGCCGTCCTCCACCAGGGCCCGGACGGCCACCGCCGCGACGTCCCGCTCGTCCACCGGGTTCAGCCCGGCCGCGCCGCCGTAGCCCCGCACCGTGCCCCCGGCCCTGATCTCCTCCGCCCACTGCAACGCGGCGGCGAAGCCGTGCGCCCGCAGCACCGTGTGCCGCACCCCGCTGCCGGCGAGCAGCGCCTCGATCCCGCCCTCCGGCCGGCCGGGGACGGCCGAGGACAGGAACACCACCCGCCCGACCTCCCGGGCCAGCACGCCGACGGCCTCCGTGGCCCCGTCCGCCGTCGGGAACGGCCACCCCAGCAGCACCGCGCCGGCGCCCTGCACCGCGGCCTCCAGCGATGCCGGGTCGCGCAGCTCCCGCTGGGGCAGCGTCCGCACCCGCACGCCGGCCGCCGCGAGCTGCAGCCCGACGTGCCGCCCGACCGCTCCGGAGACGCCGATCACCAGCACCGGCGACGTGTCGTCAACTCGCTCATCTGTCATGCATCGAACGTAAGCGAGAAGGATGAGACGCCCAATGCGCACGGGTCTCGGGTCCATGCGCCAGCGTCTACCCCGCGGCGCGCGCCAACTCCCGCACGCCCCCTGATGCTTCGCGCTCTGGGCGGCCGCCGCCCTCCTCGGCCCCGCGGTGCGGGGTACGGGTCCGGAGGTGCCGCGGGGTCAGTCGCCCAGGTGGGGGGCGTCCGGGTGGTAGGTCCGCTGGCGTTCGACCGGGGCGGCGGCGAAGTCGCCGTTGCCGTTGACGACCTCGCCGACGCCGACCCGGGTGCCCCGGGCCCGGCCGTGGCCCTTGAGGACGCCGCCGCGACCGTCCGGGTCGGGGTGGGTGTACGGGCGGCCGGCGGCGAGCTCGACCGCGCGGGCGGAGATCGGGCCGAGGACCTGGGCGCCGGTGCCGAGTCGGCAACGGCCCGTCAGCTCGGCGCCGTTGGCGATCCTGACCTCGTCCCCGAGCTCGATGGCCTCGCCCGCCCCGGCCCTGACCACGGCGCCGCCCTCGCCGATCCGCGCGCGGCGTCCGACGGTGATCCGCCCGCCGCCGGTCGCGACGATCCGGGCGCCGCCGTACAGGACGGTGCCCGGGCCGATCGCGCAGTCGCTGTCCGCGTCGCACTCGACGGTCGCGCCCGGGTACAGGACGGTCTCCGCCGACAGCGTCACCCGCCGCGCGACCAGTACGGAGAACGGGTCGAGGACGGCCACGCCCCGGTCGGCGAGCAGCACCAGCTCGCCGGGGGTGAGGAGCCCGCGTTCGTGGCGGATGCGGTCCAGTCGGTGCCAGAGCTCGTGATCAGTCATGATCGTCGGATCATACGGAGGCCCCGGCCGGGCCGGCCTCAGTTGTGCAGGAAGCCCTCCAGCGCCGTCGCCAGGGCCACCGGGGCCTCGTACATCGGGTAGTGCCCGCTGCCGGCGAGTTCCTCCAGCTCGGCGTTGGGGTAGTGGGCGAGGAAGGTGCCGCGCATCACCTCGGCGGTGAGGGCGAGGTCGTGCTCGCCGACGATCACCTTGACCGGCACCGGGTTGCCGTCGATCCGGCGCCGCAGGTCGGCCGTCGTCCAGTCGTGGACGTAGCGGCCGAAGGCCTCGGGGGTGGACTGCCGCAGGGACTGGTCGACCATGCGGTCGAGCCAGACCCGGCCGGCCCGCTGCCCGGTGACCAGGTCGAGGATCGCGAAGCGCTTCTCCCGGTCCTCGGCCGCGCCGTAGAACAGGGCCTCGGCCGCCGCGTCCATCGGGTACTCCCCGGCCGGCACCGGCGCCAGGCCGACCAGCTTGCGCACCCGCAGCGGCGCCTCGGCGAGCACCTGCTGGGCCGCCTTGCCGCCCATGGAGTGGCCGACCAGCGAGAAGCGGTCCCAGCCGAGCTGGTCGGCCAGGGCGAGCGCGTCGGAGGCGATCTCGGCGAGCGTGTACGCGCCGGTGACGCCCTTGCGCAGCCCGTAGCCGCGGTAGTCGAGGAAGGCGTAGCCGAAGGCCTTGCCGTCGAGGTAGTCGAGGAACGGGCCCCAGCCCGCGCTGGTGCCGAACCAGTCGTGCAGGACCAGGACGTGGTGGTCGCCGGTGCCGATCAGGCGGTGAGGGATCGTCATGCCAACGGTCGTTCCCCGCGATCCGCCCGTCCGAACGGACGGTTCGCGGGGATCCGGGGCGGATGCCGCCCGCCGGGGCTCAGGCGTCGCGCCGGGCGAAGGCCGGTGCGTGCTCGGGGAGCGGGCCGAAGGCGATCAGGCGGGAGAGCAGTACCGGGAAGCCGGGGACGTGCCGGGCGAGGGCCACCAGCCGGGCGGGCGGGCCGGCCCGCTCGCCGGTGAGGACCGGCTCGAACAGCACGCTGTGCAGGACCCGCTGCATCCGCTGCATGATCACCGTCGGCCGCAGCCGGCGGTGCTGGACCCGGGCCAGGGCCGCCACGGTCGGACGGCCGCGGCGCAGCGGTTCGGCGAGCAGGGTGGCGGCCGCGACGGCGTCCTGGATGGCGAGGTTGATGCCCACCCCGCCGGCCGGGGACATCGCGTGGGCGGCGTCGCCGATCAGCAGCAGCCCGTCGGTGTACCAGCGGTCCAGCCGGTTGAGCCGGACGTCGAGCAGGTGCAGGTCGTCGAGGCTCGCCAACTGGTCGACCCGGTCCGCGTACTGGGGTAGCAGCCGGGCGATCCGCTCGCGGAACCGCTCGATCCCCTCGGCGCGCAGCTGCGGGTCGGCGCCCTTGGCGCGGAAGTAGGCGATCTGGAAGTAGTCGGTCCGGGCGAAGCTCAGCACCATGTCGCCGGCCCCGAACCCGGGGACGAGGCTGGGCGGCTGGGCCTGCTCGTGGGGGTGCCGGGGCAGCCGGAACCACCAGGTGTCGAAGGGCACCGGGAACTCCTGGGCGGCCAGGCCGGCCGCCCGGCGCAGGGTGGAGTGCCGGCCGTCGGCGGCGACGGTGAGGTCGGCGCGCAGCTCGCCCTCCTCGCCGTCCCGGGTGCGGTACCGGACTCCGGTGACCCGGCCGCCGTCCCGGAGCAGTCCGGTCGCCTCGGTGTTCATCCGCAGGGTGAAGGTCGGCTCCTGCCGGGCCTCCGCGACCAGGAAGTTCAGGAGGTCCCACTGCGGGATCATGGCGATGTAGTTGTACGGGGGCCGCAGCCGCTCGTAGGCGCTCAGCGCGACGGGGGCGGAGCCGGGGGGCTGCACCACCAGGTTGCCGAGGCGGCTCTGCGGCAGCGCGGCGAACTTCCGGCCGAGGCCGAGTTCGTCCATCAGCCGCACGGTGGAGGCGTGGACGGTGTCGCCGCGGAAGTCGCGCAGGAAGTCCCCGTGCTTCTCCAGCACGGTCACCTCGACACCGGCGCGCGCCAGCATCAGGCCCAGCATCATTCCGGCCGGCCCGCCCCCGGAGATCACGACGCTCATGGCTCTCCCCTTTCAGTGCTCGATCGATCACTGTCCGTGTGGAACCTGCATATACAGAATCTCTGGAACCGTCCCAGGTGTCAAGTAGTACGATGCTTCACATGAAGGAGCTGGTGACGGCCGCCCTCACGGCGGCGAAGGAACGGGGCCAGGACGTCGCGGACGTCCCGCTCACGGCGATCGCCGCGACGGCCGGCATCTCCCGCAGCACGCTGCTGCGCAGGCTCGGCGGCTCCCGGGCGGTGTTGGACGAGGCCGTCCGGGAGGCGGGCGTCGACCCGGGCGGACGGCCGCCGGTGCGCGAGCGCGCGATCGCGGCGGCGGCGCTGCTGGTGGCCGAGCGCGGCCTGGCCGGGGTCACCCTGGACGCCGTGGCCGACCGGGCCGACTGCTCGCTGCCCAGCCTGCACACCGTCTTCGAGGGGCGGGACGGCCTGCTCGCCGCCGTGTTCGAGCGGCACTCCGCGCTGCCCGACCTGGAGGCCCTCGCCGCCGACCCGCCGGAGACCCTGGAGGAGACCGTCCGGGCGCTCCACGCCACCTTCGCCGCGGCCTTCGTCCACGAGCCGCGGATCGTCCCGGCGGTCTTCGCCGACCTGCTCGGCCGCCCGGACGGCCCCGCCGCCCGGGTGATGGCCGCCACCCTGCCGCAGGCGCTCGCCGGCCTGGACCGGCTGCTGCGCCCGCACGTGCGGGCCGGCCGGCTGAGACCGCTGCCCACCCCGGTGCTGACCCAGCTGATGATCGGCCCGCTGCTCAACCACGCGCTGATGCGGCCGGTGCTGGAACCCGCCCTGGGGGACGGGCTGCCGTCGACGGACGAGACCGTGGAGCTCTTCGCCCAGGCCTACCTGCGCGCGGTCGCCCTCCCCGCGGCGGAATCCGGGAGCGTCGGCGACACCCCCTGAGGAGGACCCGTGACCGGCACCCCGCGGTGCCTCGTCCTCGACTGCCGGTTCGCGAGGGTCAAGTCGCCCTTCGGGCAAGGGCGGTGACGGACGCGGGGGCCGTGGTCAGCCGAGGAGCAGCCGGTCGCCGACCCGCAGGCGGCCCGGGGCGGCGACCTCGGCGAGGGCGTCGAGCCGGCCGTCGTGGGCGTGCACGACGGCCTTGAGGATCTCGGGGGCGTGCGGCAGTCCGGGCTGCGGGGCGCCGGTCATCGCGCAGCGCTCGCTGGAGGCGACGAAGGAGAGCCGGGCGCTGCCGGGGGTCTCGCCGGAGGCCTGGCGGCCGAGCCAGGCGTCCTCGACGAACGGCGGGGTGCCGGGCGGGGTGCGCAGCACGATGTTGGGGCGGAACCGCCGCTCGTCGACCACGGTGAAGGGGACGGCCTCGCGGACCCAGTCCAGGGTGGCGGTGCTGAGCACGCTGACCGGCAGCCGGTCGAAGTGCGAGACGGCGTCCTCGCGGGCGAGTTCGACGTCCTCGCGCTGGAGGTAGGCGCGCAGGAAGGAGTTCGGCCGGTCGACCGGGCGGCCGAGCGGATCGAACAGTTCGGGGCCGTCGATCCGGTGGCCGAGCCGGGCGGAGAGGCGGAGCAGGCCGTCCATCCGGCGGAAGCGGCGGGTGTTCTTGCCCGAGCCGAGCTTCCCCGCGGCGTCGCGGACGGCGTAGAGGCGGTCGCCGGCCAGGCCGCGCTCGTCCACCTCGACGGAGTCGAGCCGCTCGCCGCCGGTGGACTTCACGGGGTAGCGCCAGAGTCGCTCGATCACTCCGATGATCTCAGCCATGGCCGGAAAGCGTACTGGCGTTGACGGGGGATGGTCTAGACCAAGTCCCCGGCCCGGACGGAGAGTCCGGCTCAGCCCAGCCGGGCCACCGCCCGTACCGGTGCGCCGTCCGCCGCGACCAGCCGCAGCGGGAACAGCGAGACCTCCACCGGCAGGCCGGCCTCCTGGGCCGCCAGCAGCGGCCGCAGGTCGGTCAGGTTCTCGGCGATCACCCCGCCGCCGGGCGCCCCCAGCAGCACCCGGTGCGCGGCGAGCGTGGGCTCGTCGGCGGTGCCGTGGTCGTGCTCGTCGGTGAGGTCGGCGAGCAGGGCGGCCACCGCCGGGTCGCCCGGGCCCGGGTCGGGGGTCGGGTCGACGCTGAGCGCGTCCACCCCGACCGTCCGCACCCCGGCGGCGACGATCGCCTCGGCGGCGGCCGGGGTCAGGGCGGGGTGGGCGAGGTAGGCGTCGGTGCCCCAGTGCCGGGCCCAGCCGGTGGCCAGCAGCAGGACGGTGCCCTCGCCGGAGTCCGCGACCCGCTCCAGCGCGGCCGCCAGCAGCCCGGGGGTGACGGCCGACCGGGGCTCCAGCCCGCGCAGGTCGGCGACCACGGCGGGGCCGGTGAACCGCTCCAGCGGCAGCCCGTCCAGGGTCGGCCAGGTGACGTCCACGTGGTACGGCGCGTCCACGTGCGTCCCGGACTGCGAGCCGAGGTGCAGGGCCAGCACGTTCACCCCGGCGGTGGCCGTGGTGAGCGCGGGCTCCAGCAGGACGGCCGGATCGCCGGGGTAGACCGGCATCGCGGTGGTCACCTGATGGGTGAGGTCGACGAGGGTCGCTGCCATGCGCCCATCCTCCCAGGGGCGGGCGCTCCCGGACCCCTCCCGGTCGGCCCGGTCCGGAACCACGGGTGGAGCCGGGACAGAATTGCCCCATGGGAACTGCGAAGCGTCAGCCGTGGGTGGTCGGGGTCTCGGGTGCGTCGGGGACGCCGTACGCGGCCTCGGTGATCCGCGCGCTGCTGGCCGCCGGCGAGGCGGTGGACCTGGTCGTCAGCCGCGCCGCCCGGCTCACCATCCTGGACGAGACCGGCATCTCCTTCCGGGACGCCCACTGGCGCACCGACCTCGCCGCCTGGCTCGGGAGCGACGAGGGCCTGGACGATGTCCGCTACTGGCCGGCCGGGGACTTCGCGGCCGGCCCGTCCAGCGGCTCCTACCCGGCCAAGGGCATGCTCGTGGTGCCCGCGACCACCGGCGCGGTGGCCGGGATCGCGCTCGGCCTGAGCAAGGACCTGCTGCAGCGCGTCGCCAGCGTCACCCTCAAGGAGCGCCGTCCACTCGTCGTCTGCGTGCGCGAGACGCCACTCAACGGGGTGACGTTGAAGCACCTGGTGGAGCTCGACGCGCAGGGGGCGGTCGTCCTGCCCGCTTCGCCCGGTTTCTACGCCGGCGGCTCCACCGTGCGCGAACTCGTGGATTTCGTGGCCGGACGGGTGCTGGACGCCGTCGACGTGCCGCATTCCCTGTACCTGCGCTGGGAAGGGGAGTTGGGGGCGGCCGCCCGCAAGACGGCCGCCGGCGAGGGCGCACCGGCTGAGGGGGAGTAAGGAGACCCGGGGCGGGAGAGTATCTTCTCTGCGATATCCGGGTCGTTCGGCGCACGGCGCCTTTGAATCCGGATAATGATCTGTGGGTCTGGTGAGGTTCGGAAGGACGCGGACGGTATATGGACACGGTGGACAGACAGCTCATCCAGGCGCTCCGGGAGAACGGCCGTGCGTCCTACGCCGAGTTGGGCCGGCTGGTCGGGCTCTCCGGCCCGAGCGTCACGGACCGGATCAACCGCCTGGAGCAGGCCGGGGTGATCACCGGCTACCGGGCGACGGTCAACCCGGCCTCGCTCGGCTTCGGTGTCACGGCCCTGATCGGCCTTCAGCTCACCGACGCCGCGGACCACGAGGACGTCGCGCACCGGCTGAAGGACCTCAACGAGGTCGAGGACTGCTGGTTCATCGCCGGTGACGACTCCTACATGCTGAAGGTCAGGGTGGCCGACGTGGCCGGCCTGGAATCGGTGGTCAAGCGGATCTCGGGCACGAAGGGCGTGGCCCGGACCCGCACCACCGTCGTACTCTCCACCAAGTGGGAAAACCGGGTGAGTGAACTTCCTCCTGTAGGAGAGTGACGTATGGCACTGGTCGGACTGGAGGAGCTGCGCGCGGCTCGGCAGCGGATCGCGGGGGTCGCCGTGCGTACCCCGCTGGTTCCCGCCCCCTGGGCGGCCGAGGGGGAGCGGCGGCTCTGGCTGAAGCCCGAGAACCTCCAGCCGACCGGGGCCTTCAAGACCCGCGGCGCCTACAACCGGCTGGCCGCGCTCACCGAGGACGAGCGCGCCCGGGGCGTGGTGGCCCAGTCCAGCGGCAACCACGCGCAGGCGGTGGCGTACGCGGCCCGGGAGCTCGGCATCAAGGCCGTGATCGTGATGCCGGACACCTCGCCCGCGGTGAAGGTCGAGGCCACCCGCTCGTTCGGCGCCGAGGTGATCCTGGTGGCGCCGGAGGAGCGGGACACCCTGCCCGCCGAGCTGGCCGGGAAGCACGGCTACGTCTGGGTGCCCCCGTACGACGACCCGTTCATCATCGCGGGCCAGGGCACGGTCGGCCTGGAGATCGCCGAGGACGCCCCGGCCGACCTGGACACCGTCCTGGTGCCGGTCAGCGGCGGCGGCCTGATCGGCGGGACGGCGGCCGCGCTCAAGCTCACCCGCCCCGGCATCCGGGTGATCGGCGTGGAGCCCGAGTTGGCCGCCGACGCCCGGGCCAGCCTGCGCGCCGGCCGCCGGGTCGAGTGGCCGGTCGCCGACACCTACCGGACCATCGCGGACGGGCTGCGCACCCCGTCGCTCGGCGTGCTGCCGTTCGAGCACGTCGCCGCCTACGTGGACGACATCGTCACCGTCACCGAGGACGAGATCCGCGCCACCGTGGCCGTGCTGGCCCGCCGCGGCCGGCTCGTCGCCGAGCCCTCCGGGGCGGTCGCCCCGGCCGCCTACTTCCACCGCGCCGCCGAGACCGGGGGCCAGTCGGTGGCGGCCGTGGTCAGCGGAGGCAACATCGACCCGACACTGCTCGCCGAGCTGCTCTCGGCATAGGCGTACGCTCATTCCGGCAAGGAATCGAATGTCGGAGGAGGCGGGTCACCGCATGGACGCAGGGCTCAAGCGCGAGCTGGAGGCGAAGGTCTACGCGGGTGAGCGGCTGACCCGCGAGGACGGGATCGCGCTCTACGAGAGCGACGACCTGGCCTGGCTGGGCGGGCTGGCCCACCACGTGCGGACGCGGAAGAACGGCGACGTCGTCCACTTCAACGTCAACCGTCACCTCAACATGACCAACGTGTGCAGCGCGTCCTGCGCGTACTGCTCGTTCCAGCGCAAGCCGGGCGAGAAGGACGCGTACACGATGCGCATCGAGGAGGCCGTCCGCCTCGCCAAGGCGATGGAGGTCGACTCCCTCACCGAGCTGCACATCGTCAACGGGCTGCACCCGACGCTGCCGTGGCGCTACTACCCGCGCTCGCTGCGGGAGCTGAAGGCGGCGCTGCCGAACGTCTCGCTGAAGGCCTTCACCGCCACCGAGATCCACTGGTTCGAGAAGATCAGCGGCCTGCCCGCCGACGAGATCCTGGACGAGCTGATCGACGCCGGCCTGGAGTCGCTGACCGGCGGCGGCGCGGAGATCTTCGACTGGGAGGTCCGCCAGCACATCGTCGACCACGACACCCACTGGGAGGACTGGTCGCGGATCCACCGCCTCGCGCACGGCAAGGGCCTCAAGACGCCCGCCACCATGCTGTACGGCCACATCGAGGAGCCCCGCCACCGGGTGGACCACGTGCTGCGGCTGCGCGAGCTCCAGGACGAGACCGGCGGCTTCCAGGTCTTCATCCCGCTGCGCTACCAGCACGACTTCCACGACTCCAAGGACGGCGTCGTGCGCAACAAGCTGATGGCCCGCACGGAGATGGCCACCGGCGCCGAGGCGCTGAAGACCTTCGCGGTCTCCCGGCTGCTCTTCGACAACGTCCCGCACGTCAAGGTCTTCTGGGTGATGCACGGCGTCACCACCGCCCAGCTGGCGCTCAGCCACGGCGCGGACGACATGGACGGCTCGGTGGTCGAGTACAAGATCACCCACGACGCGGACAACTTCGGCACCCCGAACAAGCTCGGCCGCGACGACCTGCTCGGGCTGATCCGCGACGCCGGCTTCCGCCCGGTGGAGCGCAACACCCGCTACGAGGTCATCCGCGAGTACGACGGCCCCGACCTGGAGCGTCGCGAGACCCCGCAGGCGATGCGCCTCTGACCTGCGAAGATCCCCGCCGCCCGGACCGCTCGTCGGCCCGGGCGGCGGTTGTCTTCACGGCCTCCGCACCTGACCCGGGTTTACCAACGGGTACGGCGTTTGGCAGGATCGACAGCATGTCCGGTTCTCATCGCGCCACCGAGTACCCGTCGTACGAGCCGATGCGGGAGCCGGTGTACGGGGTGCCGCAGCAGTCGTACGAGCAGCCGTACCCCGAGCACGAGGCGTACCGGCAGCCCGTTCCGCAGGAGTACGGCCAGGGCGTGTACCAGCCGTACCAGCAGACTCCTGACGGCTACTCCGAGGCGTACGACCAGCCGTTCCAGGCCTACCAGGGTGAGCCGGAGGGCGGCTACGAGGCGGCGTCGGTGTACCAGCCGGTGCCCGCGCCCGAGACCGTCCCCTTCGAGCCCGGGCCCGTCGTGCTCGCCGCCGCTCCCGCCGCACCCGTGGCGGGTTCCCGGACGGCCGCGCGGGGACGCCGGCGCAAGGCCAAGCAGAAACGTCACGGCAAGGCCGTGATGGCCGGCACCGCGCTGCTGGTCGCCGCCACCGCCGGCTGGTACGCCGTCGGCCAGGACGGCGCCAAGCCCGGCATCGCCGCCGCCGACGGCCCCGGCCCGGAGGGCGTCAGCAAGCCCGACCACCCCGCCCCGGCCCCCGCGGCCGCCCAGGCCGCCTCCGACCGGCAGGCCGCGGCCCCCGCCGCCGACCGCAGCCAGACCCGTACGGACGGCTCGGTCGCCGCGATACCCGGCCTCGGCGCGAAGTTCACCGCGCAGATCCCCGCCGAGACCGCCCAGGTGCTGGTCGCCTCCGGCCAGGACAAGAACACCGACAAGAACGCCGTCACCCTCTGGACCCGCACCCCCGAGGGCCGCTGGCTGGCCGGCGAGACCTGGCAGGGCCACAACGGCAAGAGCGGCTGGACCACCGACCACAACGAGGGCGACCTGCGCAGCCCGATCGGCGTCTTCAGCCTCACCGACGCGGGCGGCCGCAAGGCCGACCCGGGCAGCAAGCTCCCGTACGACAAGGACCCGAGCTTCGTGGTCTCCGGCACGGGCTTCTTCGGGGACCAGCTGGCCGGCTCCTTCGACTACGTGGTCGCGATCAACTACAACCGGGTCCCCGGCAACTCCCCGCTCGACCCGCGCCGCCCGATGGGCTCCAAGAAGGGCGGCGGCATCTGGCTCCACGTGGACCACGACGGCCCGACCCACGGCTGCGTGTCGATCCCCGAGGACAAGATGGCCCAGCTGATCCGCACCCTGGACCCGGCCGCCCACCCCGTCGTCGTGATGGGCGACGCCTCCACGCTGGCACTCTGACCCCGGAGTCCGCGGAAGCCGGGCACGGAACCCGGGCGCCCCAAGGCCCCTTGTCCACCTCCTACAGATCGAGGGGGCGGATCCTGTCGCCGGTCATACCATGCTGACCAGCGGGTAACCCGGTTCCATGGCAGTATGAGCGGTTCGCGCATTGTGGCACTCGGCCACTACCAGCCCCCCAAGGTCCTCACCAACGACGACCTGGCGGGGCTCGTCGACACCGACGACGAGTGGATCCGCACCCGTGTCGGCATCCGCAGCCGGCACATCGCCGAGGACGAGACCCTGGTCGACCTCGCCACCGAGGCCGCGCAGAAGGCGCTCGCCAACAGCGGCCGGACGGCGGACGAGATCGACCTCGTCGTGGTCGCCACCTGCACCGCGATCGAGCGCAGCCCCAACACCGCCGCCGCCGTGGCCGCCCGGCTGGGCGTGCGCTCGCCGGCCGCGTACGACATCAACACGGTCTGCTCCGGCTTCTCGTACGCCCTGGCCACCGCCGACCACGCGATCCGGGCCGGCTCGGCCCGCCGCGCCCTGGTGATCGGCGCCGAGCGGATGTCCGACACGCTCGACTGGACCGACCGCTCCACCTGCGTGATCTTCGGCGACGGAGCGGGCGCCGCGGTGGTCGAGGCCCAGGAGGAGGGCGCCGAGCCCGGCATCGGGCCGGTGGTCTGGGGCTCCGAGCCCGAGCGGGGCGACGCCGTGGTGATCACCGGCTGGGACCCGGTGATCAGCCAGCAGGGCCAGTCGGTCTTCCGCTGGGCCACCACCCAGCTCGCCCCGCTGGCCCGCCAGGCCTGCGAGCGGGCCGGGATCGCCCCGTCCGAGCTGAAGGGCTTCGTCCCGCACCAGGCCAACCTGCGGATCATCGACGCGATCGCGGGCAAGCTGGGCCTCGGCGAGGACGCGGTGGTGGCCCGGGACGTGGTCCACTCCGGCAACACCTCGGCCGCCTCCATCCCGCTGGCCTTCTCCAAGCTGGTCGAGCGCGGCGAGCTCTCGCCCGGCGACCCGGTCCTGCTCTTCGGCTTCGGCGGCGGGCTGGCCTACGCCGGCCAGGTCGTGCGCTGCCCCTGACCCCGACCCGGCGGCGCCACGAGGCCGCCTGAGGGCCGCCACAAGGCCGCCCGAGGGCGCCGCGAGGCCGTCCGGACCCGAACAACGCCGCTGGGCGGGCACCCTGTCACGGGTGCCCGCCCAGCGGCATGTCTGGCGCGCTTGCGGTACGTCGGCGGACCTCCCCCGAGGACACGGCCGCCGTCCGTCGTTCCCCGGACAGGAGGCCGGGGCTGCGCGCGGAGCGGATGGTGGGTCGGTGGACGGTCCTACTTGGGCGCCTTCTTGCCGGTGACGCCCAGGTACACCAGGGGAGCGAGGTTGGGCTTGAGGTCCTTGACCTTGACGCCCCAGGAGGTGAAGGCCTTCTGGTGCTCGGCCGCCGAGGCGAGCAGCGAGACCAGGGCCCCGGCCACGGCGTTCGGGTCGAGCGACTTGTCGGCCTGACCCTTCGCCTGGAGTTCCCTGACGGCCTCCGCGAGCGGCTTGGCGACCGCGTTGAGGACCGTCATGCGGATCTTGAAGAACCGCTTGTCCCCTTCGGCGGCACCGAGCGTGACCACTCGGAGAATGGCGTCGTTCTTGCGCCAGAAGGCGAGGAATCCGTCGACCAGTTCTTCCGAAGTGGTCGGTCCGGACTTCCCTGCCCAGGACTTTCCGGCCACCAGCTCTTTGAGCTGGTCGGCGTCCTTGGCCATTTCCTCGGCGATTTCGAGGACAGCGCCCTCGACATCCGGGAAGTACTGGTAGAAGGTCGCGGGGGAGGTACCCGCCATACGGGCGACGTCGATGACCTTGACGTCCCGATAGGGCGACGTGCTGAGCATCTCGCGGAGGCAGTCGAGCAGCTTCTGCCGCGTCTCCTGTCCGCGTCGCCCGGCGACGCGACCGTCGACGGTGCGAACTTGTCCTGTCATGCCGTCAGCTTACCGTGGCACGATCTTGGCGCGATTCGGTGATGCGACTATTACTCCGCACGGGGGTTGGTATAGCGGCATGAACCACTTCGGACGGATATTCACCGGGGTTCGAAGCCCCTGTTTGAAGCCCCCCCGTGTGCTTGCGATCTCACAGCGTGACGGCGAGTCCGCTGAGGGGTGGTCGGGTGACAGAGCGTGACGATGACCGAAGAGTGCGGTGCCGTCCGGAAGTGGACGGTCCGGAGCCCCGGGCGCAAGCCGCCCCCGGAGCGGGCGTCAGGATCCGGTCGTTCCGTCCTCGCTGGTCAGAGGCCTGTCCGGGGCGTCCTCCGGGCCGGGACGACGTGTTTCAGGGGGTGGGGGAGGTTGGATATGCGCGGGACGGCATTGGAGAATCGGGTCCGGCACCACGCGGCGGGTGCGGACAACGGGGAGGTGGCAGCGGAGTGGACCAGCTGACGGCGCACGATCCGAGGCGGATCGGGCCCTTCGAGGTGCTGGGGCGGCTCGGCGCGGGTGGGATGGGGCTGGTCTACCTGGCGCGTTCCGCGGCCGGGCGGCGGGTGGCCATCAAGACCGTGCGGGGTGAGCTGGCCGAGGACGAGCTGTTCCGGGTCCGCTTCGCCCGGGAGATCGCGGCGGCCAAGACGGTCGGCGGCTTCTACACGGCGGCGGTGGTGGACGCCGACGCGGACGCCCGGGTGCCCTGGCTGGCCACCGCCTACATCCCGGCGCCCTCGCTGGAGGACCTGGTCGAGGAGTGCGGCCCGCTGCCGGTGGAGGCCACCCGCTGGCTGGTCGCCGGCATCGCCGAGGCCCTGGAGTCCATCCACGCGGCCGGGCTGATCCACCGCGACCTCAAGCCCTCCAACGTCCTGGTGGTCGAGGACGGCCCGAAGGTGATCGACTTCGGGATCGCGGCCGGGGTCTCCAGCACCCGGCTCACCATGACCAACGTCGCGGTCGGCACCCCCGCCTACATGTCCCCCGAGCAGGCCCGGGACAGCCGCACCGTCCGGGGCGCCAGCGACGTCTTCTCGCTCGGCTCGCTGATGGTCTTCTGCGCCACCGGGCACCCGCCCTACCGGGGCACCAACCCGGTCGAGACGGTGTTCCAGCTGCTGCGCGAGGAGCCGGACCTGACCGGCATGCCGCCCGAGCTGATGGACCTGGTCCGCCGCTGCATGCAGCAGGCCCCCGAGCGCCGGCCCACCCCGGCGCAGATCCAGACCGAGCTCGCCCCGCACCTCTTCTCCCGGGACGACGCCACCGGCGAGGCCGGGGACTGGCTGCCCGCCCACGCGCTGGAGCTGATCGAGCGCAAGCGGGGCCGGCGCCCGGCCGCCCAGCCGCCGCGCCCGCCCGCCGAGCCGGCCCAGCCGCCCCCGCACCCCCAGGCGCCGCCCGCGCACGTCCCGCCGCAGCACCCCGGCCCGGCCGACCCGCGCACCAACCCGGGCGGGCGGCACGCCCAGCCGCCGGCCGGGCCGGTGCACAGCCTGCCGCAGCGCGCCCCGGGCTCGGACGCCGAGATCCCGACCGCGAAGATCGCCTCCCCGAACCGGCACCGGGCGCCCACCGGCGGCGCCGTCGAGGTGCAGCTCTCCGGCGCCTCCGTCCGGATAGGCCCGGGGCCGCGGGCCGAGCACGAGCAGCCCGGCCCGAGCACCGCCCCGGCCACGACCGACTGGGTCCGCCGGGCCCCCGTCCCGCCGCCCCCGCCGGTCGCCCGCTGGCGCCCCTGGCGGTTCCGGATGTCCAACGACGTCTGGGGCACCCCGGTGGTCGCCGACGGGACGCTGTTCGTCTCCAGCTTCGAGGTGCACGCGCTGGACATCGCCTCCGGCGAGCGCCGCTACAAGACCCGGGACGTGGCCTGGGCGCTCGCGGTGGACGCCGGCCGGGTGCACGCCGCGGACGGCCCGCACCTGTACACCGTGGACGCCGCGGACGGCACCGAGCGCTGGCGCACCTCGCTGGACGGCTGGGTCTACTCGCTCTCCGCCGCCGACGGCGTGCTCTGCTGCGGCATCAGGGGCGGCGGCGTCCAGCTCCGCTCGGCCGCCAACGGCGCCGAGCTGTGGCGCGCCGACGACGCCCAGCAGGACTTCGAGAACCCGCAGTCCGGCCCGGTCCTGGTGGGCGGCGCCGCCTACTACTACGGCGGCGGGCGGCTGCGCTGCGTCGACCCGCGCGGCACGGGCCTGCGCTGGTCCTTCCCGGTCGGCGAGGAGGTGCCCTCGCACCCGGTCGAGCGCGGCGGCGTGCTGTACGTGTCGGCCGGCACCCGGGTGTACGCGCTGGACGCGGCCAGCGGGGCCGAGCGCTGGCGCTTCGACGCCCCGGTGGTGCTGTTCACCCCGCCCGCCCTGGACGCCGACGCGGTCTACGTGGCCGACTACCTGGGCACCGTCTACGCGCTGGACGCGGCCACCGGCCGGGACCGCTGGCGCGGGGTCACCGGCCGCCGCCAGGGGGCCGACCCGGTGGTGGTCTCGGACGGCATGGTGCTGGTCGGCAACGGCGAGGTGCTGTACGCCTTCGAGGCGGCCACCGGCCGGGAGCGCTGGCGCTACACCGCCCGCGGCGAGATCGTCGGCTCCCCGGCGGTGGCCGACGGCCTGGTGCACCTGGGCAGCCGGGACCACTCGCTGCACACCCTGGACCTGGCCAGCGGTCAGCTGCGCTGGGAGCTCGGCACCAAGGGCGAGCTCACCGGCTCGCCGGTGGCGGTCGGCGGCCGGGTCTTCGTCGGCTCCAAGGACCGCTGCGTGTACGCGCTGGACGCCTTCTACGGCACGGCGGTGCCCGCCCGCTGAACCGCGGGGCGGACACCGCCGGACGGGCGCCGTCGGATCAGGCCCTGCGGGCCCCGGGGTGGCGGCTGCACCAGCCGTCCCACGCGGAGGAGACCATCTCGGTCACGTCGTGGCGGGCGGTCCAGCCCAGCTCGCGGTGGATCAGGTCGGCGGAGGCCACCACCCGGGCCGGGTCGCCGGGGCGGCGCGGGGTCACCTCGGCGGCGGTGTCGTAGCCGGTGACCTTGCCGATCACCGCCAGCATCTCCTTGACGCTGACGCCCTCGCCGCGGCCGATGTTCAGCACCAGGGAGGTCGCGCCGGCCGGGTCGGCGGCCATCCGCTTGGCGGCCGCCACGTGCGCCGAGGCGATGTCGGAGACGTGGATGAAGTCGCGGACGCAGGTGCCGTCCGGGGTCTGGTAGTCGTCGCCGAAGACCCGCGGGGCCTCGCCGGCGGTGAGCCGCTCGAAGACCATCGGGATCAGGTTGAACACCCCGGCGTCGGAGAGCTCGGGGGAGGCGGCGCCGGCCACGTTGAAGTAGCGCAGGGCCACGGTGGACATGCCGTGGGCCTTGCCGGCCGCGGCGACCAGCCACTCGCCGGCCAGCTTGGTCTCGCCGTACGGGCTCATCGGGGCGCAGGGCGTGGACTCGGTGACCAGGTCGACGTCCGGCATGCCGTAGACCGCGGCGGAGGAGGAGAAGAGGAAGCGCTTCACCCCGCCCTCGGCGGCGGCCTCCAGGACGGTCTGGAGGCCGATCATGTTCTCGCGGTAGTACAGGAACGGCTGCTCGACGGACTCGCCGACCTGCTTCTTGGCGGCGAAGTGCAGGATGCCCTCGACGCCGTGCTCGCGGATCGCGGCGTCCAGGGCGGCGCGGTCCAGGGTGGAGCCCTCGATCAGGGGGACGCCGGCCGGCAGCCGGGAGGCGTCGCCGGTGCTGAGGTCGTCCAGGACGGCGACGCGCTCCCCGGCGTCGAGCAGCTGTCGGACGACGTGTCCGCCGATGTATCCGGCACCGCCGGTGATCAACCAAGTCATGTGCCGATCCTAGGGGCGCGCCTCGGGGATCTCCGGCGCACCCGCGTTCGGATCCGACCGCCACGTTCGGGCGAGTCGGGGCCACAAAGCGGACAAAACGGTGAAAAGCTGACAAGGATTTCCGTGCGCTCATGCCCGCGCCCCCCGGCGTGGTGACGAATCGGAGGCAGCCAGGTGCACCGTCGCAAGGAACACACCAGCCCCCTGCCCGGCGGGCGGCTGCCGGCCGCGGCCGTGGTCGCCCTGGCGGCCGCGCTGGCGCTGGCCGGCTGCAGCAGCGGCACGTCCTCCTCCGCCACCGTCGCCGCCACCGGCTCGCCCTCGTCCCCCGGCTCCACCCAGGCCTCCGCGGCGTCCGGCCAGTCGAACGGCGGGACCCAGCTGCAGGACGCCTACCAGGCGGTGATCGCCAACGTGCTGCCCTCCGTGGTGCAGATCACCACCGGCGACAGCCTCGGCTCCGGGATCGTCTACGACGACAAGGGCGACATCGTCACCAACGCCCACGTGGTCGGCTCCGCGAAGACCTTCACGGTGACCCTCGCCAACAGCACCACGACGCTGGACGCCGGCCTGGTCGCCAGCTACCCCGACTCCGACCTCGCGGTGATCCGGCTGAACAACCCGCCGAGCGGTCTCCGGCCGGCCAGCTTCGGCGACTCGGGCAAGGTCCAGCTCGGCCAGATCACCCTCGCCATGGGCAGCCCGCTGGGGCTCTCCAGCAGCGTCACCCAGGGCATCGTCTCGGCCACCGGGCGGACCGTCTCCGAACCCCAGGGCCCCGGCTCGCCGGGCGCCACCATCGGCAACATGGTGCAGACCTCGGCGGCGATCAACCCGGGCAACAGCGGCGGCGCGCTGGTGAACCTGGACAGCAAGGTGATCGGCATCAACACGCTCGCCGCGACCGAGCCGCAGAGCAACGGCGCGGCCGCCCCCGGCATCGGCTTCGCCATCCCGGCGAGCACCATCACCAACATCGCCGACCAGCTGATCAAGCAGGGCAAGGTCACCAACTCCGGCCGGGCCGCGCTCGGCATCACCGCCCGGACCAGCTTCAACCAGCAGTTCCAGCCGGCCGGCGCGGTCATCGTGGCGGTCACCCCGGGCGGGGCGGCGGCCTCGGCGGGGCTCCGGGCCGGCGACGTCATCACCAGGATCGGCGACACCCAGGTCGACTCGCTGAACGCGCTCACCACCGCGCTCGCCTCGCTCACCCCGGGCAGCAAGGTCACCGTCACCTACACCCGGGACGGCGGCAGCAAGACCGCCGACGTCACCCTCGGC
Organism: Kitasatospora sp. NPDC001225; assembly: GCF_053597855.1. Classification (NCBI taxonomy): domain Bacteria; kingdom Bacillati; phylum Actinomycetota; class Actinomycetes; order Kitasatosporales; family Streptomycetaceae; genus Kitasatospora; species Kitasatospora sp. NPDC001225. The sequence goes on along the minus strand of NZ_JBSFJC010000030.1, from coordinate 3,389 downwards.
GAACTGGAAGGCGCCCAGACCTCCTCCCCCTGAGCCCCGGTACGGGGACGCCGGGCCGCACGCCGCGCAAGGGTTCAGCGGGCCGGGTGCCGTACCGGAACGGCGCCGGGACCTCGTCTTCGCCTCGACGAGGTCCCGGCGCCCTACTGTGCCGTGCTGTTCCCGTGGTCAGCGGCGGGCGGTGCGGGTGCGCCAGGGCAGCTCGACGGTGACGGTGGTCGGGCCGCCGTCGGGGCTGTCCACCAGGAAGACCCCGTCCACCGCGCGGATCCGCTCGGCCAGCCCGGCCAGGCCGCTGCCCGGGTACGGGGCCGCGCCGCCCTTGCCGTCGTCCTGGACCAGCACCATCAGCTGGTTGTCCGAGCGCCAGACCTCGACCGTGGCGGAGCGGGCGCCGGCGTGCTTGGAGACGTTGGTCAGCAGCTCGCTGACGGTGAAGTAGGCGATGCCCTCGACCGCCGAGTCCGGGCGCTCGGGCTGCCCGTCCGGGCCGCTCAGGTCGACGCTCACCCGGACGCCGCCGGGGACGGTGCAGCGGGCGGCGACCGAGGACAGCGCGGCGTCCAGGCCTCGGTCGGTGAGCACCGCCGGGTGGATGCCGCGGGCCAGGTCGCGCAGCTCCTGGAGGGCCAGCTTCACCTCGCCGTGGGCGTTGTCGACCATCTTCGTGGCGGCCGCCATGTCGTCCTCGGACTCCACCTCGCGCAGCCGCTCCTTGGCCATGCCGAGGTCCATCGCCAGCGCGACCAGCCGGGCCTGGGCGCCGTCGTGCAGGTCGCGCTCGATCCGGCGCAGGTCGGCGGCGGCGGTGTCGACCACGGTGCCGCGGTCGTCCTCCAGCTCGCGCACCCGCTCGGCCAGGGCGCCCGGGAAGAGCAGCGACTCGATCAGGATGCGGTCGACCGAGGCCAGCCCGCGGATCACCCAGGGCAGCACCGGCCAGAGCACGATCACCGAGACCAGGGTCAGGGCGAAGCTGAGCACGCCCCAGGGCAGCATCAGCACGTTGTAGAGCGCCGAGCGCCAGTTCAGCAGGTCGGTGAGCTGGGCGATGGTGTAGCCGACCACCCCCGGGCGGCGCGGCTTCACCGGCTCCGGCTCGTCGATCGCGGAGCCGTACGCGGCGCGCGCCCGCCGCCGGCCCAGCGTGCCCAGGGAGCGCGAGACGGCCAGGCCGCCGGCCAGCATCGGCAGGCCGAGCACGGTGACCGACAGGCCCAGGCCGACCGACAGCGCGGTCATGGCCAGCACGAAGCCGAAGATGCCGAGCGGCAGGTTCAGCAGCAACTGGCCGACCTGGTGCCACATCCTCGTGCCGTACAGCGGTGGGCGCTCCATCCGGGCGTCCTGCTCCTTGATGGCGTCCACGGCGCGGTGCAGCGGCTTCATGCGGATCTACCGTCCCTACTTCGTCGTGCGGCTGGACCAAGCTTCCCGAACCGGGAGCGGTGGGGGCCATGGGGGTGATACATCTTCCCGGCCGGGGGTTAACCCCACCCCCGCGCCCGGTCACCGGACGCCCGCCCGGGTGTCCACCGGCCGTCTTGCGGAGCGGGCAGGGTTCGGGCGGAGCGGAGCGGTCCCCTTAGACTCACGCTTTGGCCATGGTTGGGCCGGTGAGAGCAAACGTCGTAGAACTGTCTTGAGGGCGGGTTCACGGCCGAGGTGGAGGCGAAGGCATGGAGGGGAAGCACGCGGCTGCCGTCGCGGCCGACCCGGCGGTCGGCAGCGGCTACTTCGACGCGTACGCCGCGATGGGCCTGATGGCCGTCGTCGGGGTGCTCTTCGTCGCCGTGGCGTTCACCGCCAACCGGCTGCTGCGGCCCGTGGTGTACTCGCCCGAGAAACTCCTCGCCTACGAGTGCGGGGTGGACCCGGTGGGCGAGGACTGGGCGCACACCCAGATCCGCTACTACGTGTACGCCTTCCTGTACGTGATCTTCGCGGTGGACGCGATCTACCTGTTCCCCTGGGCGACCGTCTTCGCCACCGCCGGGTACGGCGCCGGGACGCTGATCGAGATGTTCCTGTTCATCGGCTTCCTCGCGGTCGGGCTGCTCTACGCCTGGAAGAAGGGCGTTCTGGAATGGACGTGACGCACTCCCACTCGCACGGCGGCGCACAGGGCGGTCCCGTCCCGCTCGGCCTGCCGGACCCCGCGCGCCCCGGCGCCGTCGAGCGCCGCGGCCTCGGCCCGCTGGCCCGGCTCGCGCCGGACCCGGTCAAGGTGGTGCTCAACTGGGGGCGCCGCTACAGCCTCTGGTGCTTCAACTTCGGGCTGGCCTGCTGCGCGATCGAGTTCATCGCCGCCTCGATGGCCAAACACGACTTCATCCGGATGGGTGTCATCCCGTTCGCGCCCGGACCCCGTCAGGCTGATCTGATGATCGTCTCCGGGACGGTCACCGACAAGATGGCGCCCGCCGTCAAGCGGCTCTACGAGCAGATGCCCGAGCCGAAGTACGTCATCTCCTTCGGCGCCTGCTCCAACTCCGGCGGCCCCTACTGGGACTCCTACTCGGTCACCAAGGGCGTGGACCAGATTATCCCGGTGGACGTCTACGTGCCCGGCTGCCCGCCGCGGCCGGAGGCGCTGCTCCAGGGCATCCTCAAGCTCCAGGAGAAGATCGCCGCCGAGTCCCTGCCGGACCGCTACACCGTGCCCGCGCCCGCGGCGGCGCTGCGCCGGCCGCTGGTGGCCGGGCCTTCGGGGGCTTCCGCACCCGGGACCGCGGCCGGTTCCGCGGCCGGCGCTTCGACCGAGGGAGGGGTCTCGTGACATCCGCCGAGCAGTACGCGGCGTCGGTCGGGGAGTGGGCGACCGGCGCCGAGGCGTACGGGCTGGTCACCGTCGACGTCCCCGCCGAGCACTGGACCGAGGCGCTCACCAACGCCCGGGACGTCCTGGGCCTGGGCTTCTTCGACTGGCTGAGCGCCGTCGACGAGCTCGCCGAGGGCTTCTCCGTGGTCGCCCACCTGGCCGCCGTCGAGGCGCCCGGCGTCCGGCACCTCGCGCTGCGCACCCGGGTGCCGCGCGACCGGGCCGCGCTGCCGACCGCCGTCCCGGTGTACGCCGGTGCCGCCTGGCACGAGCGCGAGACCCACGAGATGTTCGGCATCGACTTCCCCGGGCACCCCCACCTGGCCACCCTGCTGCTGCCGGACGGCTTCGAGGGGAACCCGCTGCGCAAGGAGTTCGTGCTCGCCGCCCGGGTCGCCAAGGACTGGCCGGGCGCCAAGGAGCCCGGCGAGTCCGACCACGGCGGCGGGCCGGCCCGGCGCAAGATGCAGCCAGCCGGTGTGCCGGACCCGAACGAGTGGGGGCCGCTCAAGGGCACCCTGCCGCCGGTCGCCGAGCGGCCCGCGCGCGGTGCGCGGGCGGCGGGGGC